>NZ_AZQX01000300.1:0-12772 GCF_000568385.1 Halomonas sp. BC04 | reverse complement strand
GTCGCTCAGCTGTTGCAGCCGGCATGGCCAGCAATGGCGGTGTCGCGCCAACCGGGAGCGGCGCCACTGGGCGCGGCAAGCCGGCAACGCCCAGTGCGGCGGAGAGTGCCCAGGGGCTCAGGTGGCCTGCCGGAGTCGACGGTGGCGAGTGGCTGCTCATCGCCCAGCGCAGTTCACCGGGCAGGGGAATGACCATGGGTTCCGGGGTGGCGCCGAGGCCGGTGATGTCCGAGCCACGATCACTGGCGTAGGTGATGGTAAACAGCAGCACCATCAGGGCCACCAGCAGCGTCATGATATCCAGGTAGCCGATCATCCAGGCACTGTCCTGGTCGGGGTCGGAATGGGTCGCCGTCAGCGATCCATGGCGCATGGGGCCACGATGATCGCTATCGCCACTGGAGTTCAATCGGGTCATCTGGACAGCCGGGTCGCCATGAACAGGCCGCCTAGCCTAACCGCAGAGAAGCCGAGATGAAACGGGGAAAAGCGGGACCTTGTGCCGCTACTTGCTGGCGGTCGGTGCGCTCAGGCCTTTTCGGTAACCTCGCCCTGGCGGGACACCAGGTAGCGACTGGCGAAGCGTTGCGCGGAGACGGGCCTGCCGGTGAGAAACCCCTGGATCAGATCCATGTTGTGACGCAGCAAGGCATCCTGCTGGGCCTCGGTCTCCACGCCCACGGCGACCACCCGCAGCCCCAGCTCCCGCGCCAGGCCACAGACGGCGGCAACGATAGCCGCACTGCCCCGCTGCCCGCCATCGAGGCGCTGTATGAAGCGTCGGTCGATCTTCAACGTGGTGACCGGCAGCTCCTCCAGGTAGCTCAACGAAGCGTAGCCGGTGCCAAAATCGTCGATGGTGATCTCGCCGCCCAGGTCCCGCAGCTGCTGAAGCACGGCCGCGGCCTGGAGCGGCTTGTCCAGCAGCGTACTTTCCGACAGCTCGAAGCCCACCAGGCCGAGCGGCAAGTCATGCTCCGCGAGCATGGCGGCGATCTTGCTTGTCAGGTCCTGCTGCCAGAACTGCCGTGGCGACAGGTTGATGCTCACCGGCACCGGTTCGGCAGACGCCCGACACCATTCGCCCAGCTGGGCGAAGACCATGCGCATCATGCGATCGCCCAAGGCCACGATGAGCCCTGCGCGCTCGGCCAGCGGGATGACCTCGCCGGGCGGGATGATGCCCAGCACCGGATGATGCCAGCACATGAGCACCTCGGCGCTGTGCAAGGCACCGCTTTCCTGCTCGAAGAGCGGCTGAAAGTGGACCTCGAGGCCCTCGCCGCTCTCGACGGCGTCTCTCAACGCCGCTTCCAGCGCCCGCTGACGATCGTCCTGGATGTTCATTTCGGTACGATAGAGCCGGTAGGCATTGCGCCCTTCCTGCTTGGCCCGATACATGGCCACGTCGGCATCGTGGATCAGGGCTTCGGCATTGGTCGCATCATCCGGGTACAGGCTGATACCGAGACTGCAGCCGATGCTGAACTCATTGCCGTCGATGATACAGGGCTCGCTGACCGCGTCGACCAGCCGCCGGGCCACCCGGGTCACCTCCTCCACCTCTTCCAGGTCAGGCAGCAGGACCAGGAATTCATCGCCACCCAGGCGCGCCAGGGTATCGTCCTCACGTAGTCGGCTCTGCAGTCGATCGGCGACCATCACCAGCACCTCGTCCCCCACTGCGTGCCCCATGGTGTCGTTGATCTGCTTGAAGTGATCCAGGTCGACGAAGACCACCGCCAGCCGACTCTTGTTACGGTGCGCATGCCGAATCGCCAGCTGCAACCGATCCTCCAGCAGGCGTCGGTTGGGCAGCGCGGTCAATGGGTCATAGTAGGCCAGCCTGCGAATCCGCTCTTCATTTTCACGAATGTGCGTGATGTCGTTGAACAGCGCCGCGTAGTGCGTCACTTCACCATTTTCACCGGTAATGGCGGTGATGGTCAGCAGCTCGAGGTAGAGTTCGCCACTCTTGCGGCGGTTCCATATCTCGCCCCGCCAGTAACCGTGATTCTTCAGCGCCTCCCACATCTGCCGGTAGTAGGCGGCATCATGACGTCCGGAGGAGAGGATCTCGGGGGTCTTGCCGATGACCTCCTCTGCCGCATAGCCGGTCATGTGGGTAAAGGCGGGATTGACGAACTCGATGCGGTTGCTCGGGTCGGTAACGATGATCCCTTCCAGCGAGGATTCGATGACCCGCTCGGCCAGCTGCAGGTGTTCATGGGACCGGGCAAGAGCTCGGTCTCGCTCTTCCAGGGCGTCCCGCAGGTCCTGCATATAGTGTTGCTCGGCCCCGGCCAGCATGTCGCGAAAACCGATCAGGCCTACCACATTCTTCCCTTCGTCCAGCACCGCCAGGTGACGTACCCGCTGCTCCAGCAGCCTGTCCCGGGCGGTGATCAGGGGTTCGTTCTGGTGCACGGTGAGCAGAGGGCGGCTGGCCAGTTCGGTGATGGGAGTGTTGCCGGGATGATGGGCTACGAAGCGAACCATGTCGCGTTCGGTGAGAATGCCCAGCTCCTGCTCACTGCACTTCACCACCACGGCATCGCAGCTGGAGAGGCGCATCGATCGGGCCGCCTCGGCCAATAGCTGCGTTCCCTGGAGCACCAGCGCACGCTGCGCATGGCGGCACGAACCTCCCGCAGCCGCAGGTAGGCTCGATGCCCTGATTCATGGCCATGTCGGTCTGGGTGAGAATGCCCTTTGGCAGTCCATCGCCGTCGACCACGACGAAATGGCGACGTCCTTCGGCACTGAAGCGCAGTGCGGCCTCGCTGATCGGCGTCTCCAGGTGCAGGCTCGCCACCGGCTGACTCATGACCTCGCCGATCCGGATTCGCCCCGCCTCCGGATCGGCGAAATTCACTGCCAGGGCGTCATGCTCGGTCCAGATCCCCCGCGCCTTGCCCTCACGGGTCACCACGATCGAACTGCATTGACGCTCGGCCATGCGCTGGGCGGCGATGCAGAGCGGTGTATCGGACTCACAGGTCAGCAGACCGGTCTGCATGATGCGCTCAATGGGAAGCTCGTGATTCATGACGCCTCACTGACGGGACGATTCTTACGGGACGATTCTTCCCGTACCTTCCTTCCAGTACTTTTCTTCCGGTACCACGCTTGGCATACCCTGAGCTGCAGAAAAACGATACGGAACCAAGAGTAACCCTGATTATTCTTAACACTATGTTCAATGATCCCGTATTACATAACTAGTCGCAATGATTAACTGAGCGTCAACGGGGCCATTTGCCGGCATTACCCAGCTCCCGTTTTTCCGGGCAAGACCCTTCAAATCGATCAGTTCATGACCCATATCAATATCCCCGCCGATCCCCTTCCAATCCGCTAAAGCCAGCCCTCCTCGCCGCCGATACCTCAGCGCAACGTGAGCATTACCCGGCACCGACCTGCCCACGAAACATCTCTCACTCCCAAAGGAAGGCCTACGATGAACCGACTGCTTCACCGCATCGACATGGGCTGGAAATTCTTTCTCGCACTTTCACTACCGCTACTGGCCATGGCCTGGTTTGCCGCCTCCGGCGTTCTGGAGCGCCAGCAGATGACGGCCGACATGGCCGACCTCGAGGAGATGACACGCCTGTCCCAACGGGCGGGCAACCTGATTCATGAGCTGCAGCGGGAACGAGGAATGACCGCCGGATTCCTGGCCAGTGGGGGTCATAATTTTCGCGATACGCTGCCCGATCAACGCCGAGACACGGACCGCCAGCACGATGCCTTCCTGAGCTATCTCGGCAACGTCGACCTGATCGCCCTGGACCCGGTGCTTGCCGAGCGCATCGAGACGACGCTTGCCCGGCTGCAACAGACCCCAGCCCTGCGTGAGCGTGTCGACCAGCAGGCAGTCACCGGCGGCGAGGCGGTCGCCCATTACACGGGGATCAACAGTGCCTTGGTCACCATCATCGGACGCATGACACTGGCCAAGGAGGAAGGCAGCGTGACCAGCCGCATGGCGGCCTACTACAACCTCTTGCAGACCAAGGAGCTGGCCGGTATCGAGCGAGCCATGCTTGCCGGGGCCTTCAGCTCCGACAACATGACGCCGACAGGCTACCAGCAGTTGCTGAAGCTGTTGGGCAAGCAGGCCGCCTTTGAGGAGGCCTTCACCACCCTGTCGACTGCCGAGGTCCATCACTCCTTCCAGGCATTGAACGAGGGTCCCGAAGCCGAGCGACTGGCGACGCTGCGCAGCGTCGCCATCGAACGAGGAACGGCAGGGGATTATGGCATCGATGCCCAGCAGTGGTTCGAGTGGCAGACCGACAGGATCGACCGGCTGAAGGTGGTGGAGGACACCGTGGCGGAGGACGTCCTGGCGACGGCCTCGCGGCTCAGGGCGGAGGCTCGGGGCGACCTGATCGGACATCTCGTGGTGGCGGTCGTTGCCGGTGTCCTGGCGCTGCTGCTTGCCGCCGTCACCGTGCGCAGCATCGTCCTGCCACTGCGTGCCACACTGGCAGCGATCCAGCGCAGCAGCGGAGACCTCACCCTGCGGCTGGACGCCCCCGGCCAGGACGAGCTCGCCCATCTCTATCGTGCCTTCAATGCCTCCACCGCCGATTCCGAGCTGCTGGTCTCCAATATCAAGCAGGGCGCCTTGTCGGTTGGCGTGGCCAGCGGCCAGATCAACGAAGGCAACCGTGACCTCGCACAGCGCACCGAAGAGCAGTCCTCCTCCCTGGTCGAGACCGCCTCCAGCATGGAGCAGATGACGGCGAGCGTGCGCCAGACCGCCGACAATGCCCGGCAGGCCGAGGCACTCTCCCGGGAAGCGGCGAGCCAGGCCGACAAGGGCAGCAGTGTGGCCAGCAGTGCCCGCGGCGCCATGCGCCAGATTCATGAGGCCAACCGAGAGGTCACCCGCATCGTCGAAGCCATCGACAGCATCGCCTTCCAGACCAACCTGCTGGCCCTCAATGCCTCGGTGGAGGCGGCCAGGGCAGGCGAACATGGCCGCGGCTTCGCCGTGGTCGCCGCGGAGGTGCGCAAGCTGGCCAGTCGTAGCGCCGAGGAAGCCGAGCAGATACGTCGGGTGGTCGGTATCAATGTGGCCTGCATCGACGAAGGCGAGAAACTGGTTAACGCCACCAGTGAAACCCTGGAGACGATCGCCCAGGGGGTCGGGCAGGTCGCCAACCTCATCACCGAGATGTCCACAGCGGCAACCGAACAGTCGGCCGGGATCGAGCAGATCAACCAGGCCATCGGTCAACTCGAGGAGATGACCCAGCACAACGCCACCCTGGTCGAGCAGGTGGCGGCGGCAAGCCAATCGTTGGATGAACAGGCTATCGACATGACGCGGCTGATCGCCCGCTTCAAGGTCGGCGAAGCGTTAACGGCCGGCAATGTCTGGCAAAGCGAGGTTCAGCCGGCTGAGGGAGGGGCGCCACGGAGGCTGTCCTGCTCGGCGGCGTGAGCACTCCCGGAAACGGCCGGTAACATTGTTACTAAAGTTTCCGCTCAAGGGTGCCGATAGAGAGAGTGCATACGCATAAATGGGGAAGCCGGCTCGTCCGCCGGCTTCGGGGGGCTGCACTGACTACCCATCGTGGCTGGGCCGGGAAACCGGCCCATGGCGCGGTGGGTTGTCGAGTGCTTGCCAAGGGCGCATACAAGGAAAATGACCATGTCTTCACCGCTCACCGATGCCACCAACAGCTTGAGCGCCTCGGCGCTGCACGACCTCACACCGCGACAGCGCAAGGAGTCCGTGCTGGCCTCGCTGCCGACGGCAGGGACCATGCTGAGCCAGGCCGAGAGCCACGGCCATTCGCCCGCCCAGGCGGACCTGGTCGAGCCGATTCAACGGATCAATGAAGTGCTGCGCCAGCATGGCGTGGAATTCGAGCTGAACGAGATGCCGTCACGGGTGGTGACGCGGATCGTCGACCGGGAAACCGGTGACGTTTTGCGCCAGATCCCCTCTGAGGAGGTGCTGGCCATTGCCGAAAGGCTGGATGAATTGCAGGGGCGTCTGATTCGGCTGGAAGCCTAGATCAGCTGGAGGCCTAGACCTGCATGTTCATGACGTCACGGTAGGCGGAAACCAGCCGGTTTCTCACCTGCAGACCCATCTGGAAAGCCACGCTGGCCTTCTGCATGTCGACCATGACGTCATTGAGTTCCACGTTGGGATCCCCGGCCTGGAAGGCCATCGCCTTGGCGTTGGATGCCTGCTGCAGACGGTTGATACGCTGGATGGAGGCCTGCAGCTCACCGGCGAAACCGCCCTGCCCCACCAGGGTCGAGACCTGCTGCCCCTTGGCAGCCTGTCCGCCGGCCTGTGTCGCCAGACTCTGCATCTGGGCCAGCGCGGATTGGATGGCAGGTGAACTCATGGCTCGCGGCCCCCGTTCTGTTGGTTCGGAAGTGACGTTCAAGGAATGTTGCCAAGGCTAACAGCTGTCGTCACGCGACCATACTGGCAAATGGCATGAAAAACACGGGCTTTTCCCGCCTTTGGACTCGACGAGGGTTCGCATAATAGCGTTCATCACAGTTGCGCCCGCAAGGGTAGCCGGAATGCGGTGGACGGATGCACGCAATGCCATCTTCAAGTAATACTTTTCAAGCGACGAACGCCGCCTCCCACGGGAGGTGCGCATGAGCGATGGCGCCGCGACGCCGGGTCGTCAGGAGACCTCGCCCAACCCGCCAGCGGGCGCACTGCTGCAGCGCGTCCAGGAACAGATGCGCGGCAATCCGCTGCTCGCGATCCTGATCGGCGGCGCCGCATCGATCGCCATCGTGGTGGTGCTGCTGATGTGGGCGCGGGAGCCCGATTACCGGGTGCTCTACAGCAATCTCACAGAGGCGGATGGCGGCCGCATCATCAACGAGCTCGAGAGCCGCGGTGTGCCCTACCGCTTCAGCGAAGGCGGCACGGCGCTGCTGGTACCCGGCGACTCGGTGCACGGCCTGCGCCTGCAGCTTGCCGAGCAGGGCCTGCCCCGGGGCGGCAACGTGGGCTTCGAGCTGATGGACAACCAGGCCTTCGGGGTCAGCCAGTTTGCCGAACAGGTCAACTTCCAGCGCGGCCTCGAAGGCGAGCTGTCACGCTCCATCGAGTCGCTTGGCCCGGTATCCCGGGCCCGGGTTCACCTTGCCATGCACGCTCCTCGGTCTTCGTGCGGGACCAGGAACCGGCCAAGGCATCGGTCATCGTCACCCTGGAGTCGGGCCGGGTGATCGGTGACGGCCAGGTCAACGCCATCATCCACATGGTTTCCAGCAGCGTGCCAGAATTGGCCGCCGAAGACGTCACGGTGGTCGACCAGGGCGGCCGCCTGCTCTCCATGCCCGGCGCCAACCGCCGCGGCCTGGATGCCACCCAGCTCGATTATATCGCCGAGGTCGAGCGCTCCTTCCAGCAGCGCATCGAAAACATCCTGGCACCGATCCTGGGACAGCAGAACGTGCGGGCCCAGGTCGCCGCCAGATCGACTTCTCACGCCGGGAGGAGACCAATGAGCGCTTCGCCCCCAACCAGCCGCCCAACGAGGCGGCGGTACGCAGCCGCCAGTCCAGCGCCTCTTATAGTGGCGGCGACGACCTGGCCATGGGCATCCCCGGCGCCCTGAGCAACACGCCCCCCGGCACCGCACTCTCCCCGATCAATCTGCCGGTGGACGAAGATGGCGAACTGCTCGAGGAAACCGAGCAGGAATTGATGGCGCTGAGCAATCTGCGCCAGGACGATGTGGTCAACTACGAGGTCGACCGCAACATCGAGCATGTCCAGCACCGCCAGGGGCAGGTGCAGCGTCTTTCCGCCGCCGTGGTGGTGGACTATCGCGAGCAGCGCGATGAGGAAGGCGAGTGGCAGCGCGTACCGCTCACCGACGTGGAAATTGCCCAGATCGAGCGCCTGGTTCGCCAGGCCATGGGCTTCTCCCCGGCCCGCGGCGACGAAATCGAAGTGGTCAATAGCCCCTTCAGCCGCATCGTGGACGACGAAGAAGTGCTGGAGTGGTGGCAGTCGCCCGACGTCCACAACCTGGCACTCACCCTTGGCCGCTACCTGCTGGTGGCACTGGGCGCCTGCTGGCCTATCTGCTGATCCTGCGCCCGCTGATCAAGCGCCAGACGCAGCTGCCCGCGCTGGCCTCTGCACCGGGAACCGGTCTGCGTGTCCGGGTCGATGACGAGACGCCGGAGGGCATTGACGGTGAGCTGGAAGACGACCTGGAGTCGACGAGGACTTACAAGAAGCCGAAGCGCAAGCGCAAGTCCTCGGCCTATGAAGACCACCTGGCCGATCTGCGTGAATTGGCCCAGGAGGATCCCCGCATGATCGCCATGATCGTTCGCAGCTGGATGAACAAAGAATGAGCACCGCAAGAGCCATGAGCGGCGTGCGCCGCAGCGCCATCCTGATGCTCGCCCTGGACGAGGACAGTGCGGCGGAGGTCTTCAAGTACCTCTCGCCCAAGGAGATCCAGCTGTTGAGCATGGAGATGGCCGAGATGGACCAGGTCTCCCATGAAGACATGCAGAAGGTGATGCAGGACTTCAACGACGAGACCGAAGAGTTCATCGCGCTGAATCTCAACTCCAGCGAGCATATCCGCTCGGTGCTGACCAAGGCGCTGGGCAGCGAACGCGCCACCAGCCTGATCGAGGACATCCTCGAGACATCGGGCAGCAGCAGCGGCATCGACTCGCTCAACCTGATGGAAGCGCCCATGGTGGCGGAACTGATCCGCGACGAGCACCCGCAGATCATCGCCACCATCCTGGTCCACCTGGAGCGCCACCAGGCCGCCGACGTGCTCGAGCTGTTCGACGACAAGCTGCGCAACGACGTGGTGCTGCGTATCGCCACCTTCAGCGGCGTGCAGCCGGCCGCCCTGCAGGAACTGACCGAGGTGCTGTCGGGCATGCTCGACGGCCAGAACCTCAAGCGCAGCAAGATGGGCGGCGTGAGAACCGCAGCCGAGATCCTCAACCTGATGAACTCCAACCAGGAAGAGACCGCCATCGAGACGGTGCGGGCGCACAGCGAGGATCTGGCCCAGAAGATCATCGACGAGATGTTCCTGTTCGAGAATCTCATGGACCTGGACGACCGCAGCATCCAGATGGTGCTCAAGGAGATCGACACCAACTCGCTGGTGGTGGCTCTCAAGGGGGCACCGGAAGGCCTGATGGAGAAATTCCTGCGCAACATGTCCCGCCGCGCCGCCGACCTGATGCGCGAGGACATGGAGGCCCGCGGGCCGATTCGTGTCTCCCAGGTGGAGGCGGAGCAGAAGACGATTCTGCAGGTGGTGCGCCGGCTGGCCGACTCCGGCGATATCGTGCTGAGCGGCGGAGACGACACCTATGTCTGACCGCTCGCCTTCGCATCCCGAGCAGTCGGCCTCCTGGCGCCGCTGGCAGATGGGTGAACTGCAGGATGAGAGCCACCTCAGCGAGACCGAGCGCGCTGGAAAGCCCGCAGAGGATCCCGCGCGCCAGGAGCGGTTCCGCCGCCAGGCCGAGCTCAAGGCACTGCGCGAAAAGACCCTGCGGGAAGCCCGCGACGAGGGCTTCAAGGCCGGTTTCGAGGAGGGACGCGCCCAGGGACAGGCCCAGGGGCTGGAGGAAGGCCGACAAGAAGCCGAGAAGGAGCTGAAGCAACGCACCCGCGAGGTACTGGCGCCGCTCAAGCCATTGGCGGAGCAGTTTGCCGAAGCCCTGGCGGTGCTCGATGAAGAGGTGGCCAACGAGATGGTCGAGCTGGCACTGGCCACCGGGCGCCAACTGGCCGGCGAAGCCTTGAAGGCCCGCCCAAGGCAGGTGCTGGAACTGGTCAGGGCGCTGCTGCACACCGATCCCCCGCTGACCGGGCAGCAGCGCCTGTGGCTGCACCCGCAGGACCACAAGCTGGTGGAGCAGCATCTTGGCCAGGAGCTGGAAGCCGCCGGCTGGAAACTGCAGCCGGACGACCAGCTCAGCCGCGGCGGCTGCCGTGTCACCAGCGCCAGTGGCGAGCTCGATGCCACCTGGGAAAGCCGGTGGCAGGCCGTCAAGGCTCAGGTGCGCCGCCGGCGCCCCGCCGCAGCCGCAGCGGAAGACGAACAGGAGTGAGCGACATGCCCGAGACCCTGGCACAACCCCGCAATGCGCATCAGGCACGCTGGCAGCAGACGCTGCAGCATGTGCGCGAGCGCGTGGAGACCGTGCCGGGGTTTCGTGCCAGCGGTCGTGTGCTGCGGGCCACCGGCATGGTGATCGAGGCGATCGGCCTGCGGGTCGCCCTGGGCAACGCCTGCCGCATCGAGCTGGTCTCTCCGGGCGGCAGCGAGTCACCGCGCTTTGCCGAGGCCGAAGTGGTCGGATTCGCCGGCGAACGACTGTTCCTGATGCCACTCACGGAAATTACCGGCCTGATGCCGGGTGCCCGGGTCTATCCGCTGGGCGATGGACCAGACCACACGGCGCGCCGCTTCCCCCTGGGAGAGTCGCTGCTCGGCCGGGTGGTGGATGGCAATGGCGAGCCTCTCGACGGTTTAGGCCCGCTGGACAACGCCCCCCGGGCAGCGCTCTCCACCCCGCCGCTCAACCCACTGGCCCGCGCCCCGATCCATGAGCAGATCGATGTCGGCATTCGCGCCATCAATGCGCTGCTCAGCGTGGGCCGCGGCCAGCGCATGGGGTTGTTTGCCGGTTCCGGGGTGGGCAAGTCGGTGCTGCTGGGCATGATGGCCCGCTATACCGGCGCCGATGTGATTGTCGTGGGCTTGATCGGCGAGCGGGGACGCGAGGTACAGGACTTCATCGACAATATCCTCGGTGAAGAGGGACGCCGCCGCGCCGTGGTAGTGGCGGCCCCGGCCGACACCTCGCCGCTGCAGCGACTGCAGGGCGCCGCCTATGCCACGCGCCTGGCAGAGGGCTTCCGCGACCAGGGCAAGAACGTGCTGCTGATCATGGACTCTCTCACCCGCTATGCCATGGCCCAGCGCGAGATCGCCCTGGCCATCGGCGAGCCACCCGCCACCAAGGGCTATCCGCCCTCGGTCTTCGCCAAGATTCCCAGCCTGGTGGAACGCGCCGGCAATGCGGAACGCGGCCGGGGCTCGATTACCGCTTTCTATACCGTGTTGACGGAAGGCGACGACCAGCAGGACCCCATCGCCGATTCGGCCCGCGCCATTCTCGACGGTCATATCGTACTGTCCCGGACGCTGGCCGAGGCCGGGCACTACCCCGCCATCGATATCGAAGCCTCGATCAGTCGCGTCATGACTCACATCATCGACGACGAGCAGCTGGCCATGACCCAGGCCTTCAAGCGGCTCTTTTCTCGCTACCAGCGCAACCGCGACCTGATCAGCGTGGGCGCCTACAGCCCGGGTCACGACCCCCAGCTCGACGAAGCCGTCCAGCGCTACCCGCTGCTGGAGCAGTTCCTCCAGCAGGGCATTCATGAAAATGCCTCGATCGAGGCCTCTCGACAGGTTCTCACAGAGACCCTAGGAGCCAGGCAATGAGTGCATCGTCACAGCTCAACATGCTGGGCGATCTCGCCCGGGATGCCCGCGACCAGGCCGGCCAGCTGCTGGCCGGAGAGCGCATGAGCGAACGCCAGGTTGCGGCCCAGCTCGACGCCTCAGCCGCTATCGGCTGGAGTACGCCGAGCGGCTGCAGAGTGCCATGCGAGAGGGCATCGATCCCGCCAGCATGCACAACTACCAGCAGTTCCTCGCCTCCCTGGACGCCGCCCTCCAGCGCGCCAGGGACGCACTGGACTCGCAGCAGCAGCGTGTCCAGCAGAGCCAGCAGCAGTGGCAACAGGAGCAGAAGCGCCTGTCGGCCTACGACACCCTCTCATCCCGCCGCCATGCCGAGCTGCAGAAGCACGAAGCGCGGCGGGAACAACGCAACAGTGACGAAATGGCCGCCGGCCGGCTGATTCGCCAGCGCCCCGAGCGCGATTCGTGATCCGAGCCAGGAGATCGCAATGGATATTCAGATGATTCTATCCGCCCTACCGGGCAAGCCCATGGGCAAGGCCGAGCCGGGTGCCAACGCATCCGACGGCCAATTTGCCCTGGCCCTGGCCGGTGCCGGTCGATCGCAGTCCGACGCCCAGCAGTCTGACCCACTGCCGGAGAGTGTCAGGCCTGCCCTGCCGCCCTCCATGGCAGCCCAGCAGGCGATGCTGCAGGCCCTGAGCGCCAACGACCCGGATCTCGTGGCGGATATGGAAGCGGTGCCCCTGCCCGATACGCTTTCGCTTGCCGACATCATGGAGCGCCTGGCATTGATCGATGGGAATCAGCCGACCGAGGCTCGTCCCCTCGCCGATGCCACAGCCCCGCAAACGATAGCCCCGAAAACGATAACCCCGCAGGCAGCGACAGCTGAGCCTGCCTCGCCAGCCGATAACGCCGTTGCCGCTCTGGCAGCAGCCGATGCCCTTCGCCAGGCCGGCGACCCCGCGCGCAACCTCGGTGAACAGCCTGCCAAAGCCGCCACGGTATCGCTGAATGCGCCCCAGGCTCTCTCGGCATCACAGCAGGCGGGGCGCGAGGTGAGTGAAAGCACGCCGCGGCCCGGCTTCCTCGCACAGCTCGATTCAAGCACCGCAGAGCGGCCGCTGCGCTCCGCCGAGCTGGCACGCTCGGCCGATACGGCTTCAGCCCCTCAGGTGAATGTTGGCGAGCTACGCGGCATGCCCCCAGAGGCCCCGCGCGCCGCCATGGCAAGTATCGAGCCCACCTCGCCGAGCCTGCAGGCAACG
>NZ_AZQX01000299.1:0-6741 GCF_000568385.1 Halomonas sp. BC04 | reverse complement strand
CACTTGTGGGTAACCACGCCACCGACGCCACGGCGCCGATAATCAGGACTTTGCTCATTGGTTGTCGAATCCAGGTCGGAAAATGTCTTTCAAATATAGGGTCTTATCGGAACGGGGGCCAACCTGATGTGCCCGGACCCGATGCCACCCCGGTCTCGCTCACGCGCTGGGCGCGATAATGGCGCGCCGGGCCCCGGTATCAAGCAATTTTCAAGGGTGGCATTCGACCAAAGCAGGGGGCAGCCCGCACCATCCGGCAGGGTGGGAGTGGCCCCATAACATAAGTTATGAAGCGAGATATTGGCTCATGGTTAGAATAGTCCCCGACAAAGAAGCCCGCCGGAGTGGTCGTGAATATACTAAACAGTGTTGTAATTCAGGGCCTTAAGAGTAATGGTGCGCTTTCTGAAGAGGAATCAGCCCTCCTGATGGAGCTGGAGCATACCCCCAGGCGAATGGCTGCCGGTGAAGTCCTCTGGCAAGAGAATGCCGAGGTCGATCTGTTCTGTGTGCTCAAGGCGGGGTGGGCCTACTCTTTCCGCTACCTGGACAACGGCACCATGCAGATTCTCAGCGTCTATCTGCCCGGTGATATTCTCGGTTTGCGTGACTTTGGCTTCTCCAGGCGAAGGACCGGGGTGGCGATGGTCAACGAAGGGTTGGTCAGCTGCTTTTCCCATCAGCATCTCTTCCAGCTCATACGCTCATCGCCGGCCCTGGCGGCGGGGCTGATCGCCATTGTCGTGCGCAAGCAGGCCATGCTCACCGAGCGGCTGGTCTACATCGGCCGCCACACCGCCCAGCAGCGTCTGGCGCACTTCCTCTACGAAATCTACCTTCGCCTCCGCAGCATCGGGGCTGTCGAGGAGGGGAACTTCCAGTTGCCGCTGTCACAGGAGCAGCTTGGCGATGTCCTGGGCCTGAGCGCCGTCCACGTGAGCCGGACCTTTTCCCTGCTTCGCGAAGAGGGCCTCGTCTTGAAGGAGCGGCAAGACGTCTATTTCCCCGACCCCCAGGCCCTGGCACAGATGGCGGAGTTCAACGCCAGCTATCTCGATGAGCCCGTGCCTGACGCCTTCCAGGTTCTTTCCCAGACCCACATGATGGCGTCCTGACACTGCTTTCGAGAGCAGGCTTCCGAGATGCCGCGCTTGCTTGGCACGGCATCTCGGTGGTTTTCTGGGTAAAGCGGCGGCAACAGGGCGCGACGGGCTAGCCCGGGTCGGAAACGAAAAAAGCACCCGTAGGTGCTTGATTCGTCTAGCTGATTGGTGGAGGCGGCGGGAATTGAACCCGAGGCCTTGCCAATAAAATCAATAAGTTGCTTTGAATGCTGACCAAAAAAGGACCGCACCCTGTTTAGCACAAGGCGCCAACATCTGGGTCACCATGGCTCAAAGAGACTGAGTCAATATTGAATTTTACGTACCGTCCTAAGGTGCTGACAGTTATAGTCGACTCTTTTTCAGCGAAACTTGGAAGCTCACTTTCTTCAAGCATGTAAAAGTTAGCATCGTTTTCTTCGAGTTTATTACTTAGCTCATCTAACAGGTCATCCAATTCGCTCTGCACTTTATTTGGTGTATCAGCACGCAGAAGAGCCATTAGCGAAAATCCACATTTTCCCTCTTCTTCAAAGTTGTCGAGTCGGACATAAAGAGCTCGAACATAGCTAAACCCTACATCGCCAGGAAGTTGGGCGACCCTTGCTAGCTCCGGAAGGATCTCTTCCAATAGCGGCTGGAAAGCCTGTTGAAACGGTCAGGAAAAGCTTCACGCTGATACCGGTTGGCCCGCCATAGTACCAACGTTCGTATATGGTCGGGCGAGAGAGGAGTGATGGTGGTTTTTTCAAGGCAGTCACTTAACGACTGCTTAGGAACACGAACAGTTTCTCTTGCCTTTGCTTCGTAGTATTGGCCACCAATCTGCAACTGCAATTTTCTAACACTATTGGCAAACTGATTTCCTTTATGTACATCCCTTGCTTTGATTTTATTGAAAACTGCTAGCTCTATGCATGGATCTTCTGCATGATTGTAACATGCGATATCGCAGTCCTGGCTGACAACCACCAACAGAGAATTTTCCTTGATGGCTCTTTGGCGTAGTCTAGGTTCGGAACGATAATCAGCCCACTCTTGGAGACACTCGCGCGGGAGCTCAGACGCGCAAAAATAAGCCCCCTGGTGGAGCCCAAGGGATAACAACTTCTTTCCAAGCCCCATTTCGCTTGACGCATCAGCCATGGCGCGTCAACTGGTCGATGCTAGTTTGATGATAGCTGTGAGCTTGACGAGCCGAAGCTAATTTTTTTGCAAGCTCCCTCGCTACTCGCTTGATTCGAATTGAATCGAATCGTGAAGCGCAAAGCAACTCGTACAAAGTCTCGCCTTCGAAAGCGAAATGCTTGCATAGCGACCCAGGGCTATCAGGCAGAATTTCCTCTAACTCTTTGATTATTATCTCTACTTCATTGAGGCGTTGCCAGTTACGCTCAGAAATTCGATCTTGAGCTCTGCGGAAGTTGTAAAGAGATTGTCGAGTAACATCAAAGATAGGAGCCAAATCCTTTACGCTCAGTCCTGTCACTTTCTTGGCTAAAGCCACCACCTCAGCAGCAGTCGACTCTTTCGGCCGTGTAGTCAGCTCACCGCCTTGGGCAAGAGAAAAAATAGACTTTGTGATATTAGTTAGCCACACGTGGCAATTGCTACGTTCTTCGTATTGAATGTCGTGACTTAGAAGTCGCATTCCATGTCTCTTATGGCTTACAATACGGCCCATCTTCAAAATGTCACGGTAGAACGATAGATCATCCACCGGATGGTGTACTGTAGTGAGAGTTATGGAGCCATCAGACAAGGGGCTCATAACACACTCAGGCATTAGAGCCTGGTTCTCTACGGTAGTGATGTGCATCTCTTGTCCTCCTTGTGCCCTACTTGCTCAACTACTATTCCCAACTCTCGATTGCCTGCTGGGATATCAGGCCCCAGAAAGCTTTGTGAGTCTGCTCATGGAGTTTTCTGAAAATATCCGGCATCTCACAATCACCTACCGCTGGTGTGTTTGACGCAGTGTATACATGATCGATGTCTAGCAGACCGTAAGCACCATGCACAACCTGCCAGTGGGGCAGTCCATCAATACTGAGACCAAACTCAGGTACTTGTTCGATCAAGTCGTCTGGCAAAATCTTGGTGAGTCGTTGTCGTTGAGGTTGAATTTCTTCGAAGGTAACACGCAAGTGCCGACCATCCCCTGTATCAAAGGCTTTCAGAGTGGAACCAAATAACGCATTACCATCTACATCGGGTAAAGGTGGGGGTAGGAGAGCTACTGAAACTAGTTCTCTCAAAGTTTCTCTTTCTTTAGGAACGACTAAGTCGACATAGCGAAGACTGAGACTATGTAACAAGGCATTAGTCATCTCAGGGATGACCGACGACACCAAGCCCATCACCTCATTCCATTCAGACAGGAATGTTTGATGACCAGAGTAGTCAGTTACCTTAAATATCAGGCAATTATGGCGCAGCTCTACCAGTCGGCGCTGTCCAGGCCCTTTGAACACAAAGCGCGGGAAACGGCGCTTGCGTTGCTTGGGAGAAGCGCCGTCAGACATCTCGAATGACCATTCAACTTCTTCCAGATGGCCATTGAGCCTCTCTGGGTAGCCAGCGCTCATCAGCGAGCGGTGGAGTTGATTGAGCGCAGCCTCTTCATAAGGTGGTACCTCAGAAAAGTGCACTTGAGCCACGACATGGATCAGCGGGGCTTGGGAAAGGCGCATAGAAGCAGGCATCGTGTTTTCCAGTGTGTAGCGATTTTACACCTTATTTGACACTACGATAGCCCCTATAGGTCCATACGTCATCTTTTCCTAGTAGCCTGCCATGCCGTAGCGCGCATCAGCCAACATACCAGTCTGGCTGTTGGTAGCTGGTATCCAGCTTGCATAGATCCGTGCCGTGGTCACGACGCTCGCATGCCCCATCTGTTTGGAGACCCAGGCCAGCGGTTCGCCGGCGCTGACCATCATGCTCGCGTAGGTGTGGCGCGTCTGGTACGGGCGGCGGTAGCGGACACCGGCGCGCTTGAGACCATGGGTCCAGAGCGTCTTACGGATGGTCTGATCGCCGGTCCAGGGCGCACCAGTGCGAGGGTTGAGGAAGACTCGCCCGCTCGGATGCAGGAAGCTAATCGACTTCTGCGACTTGAGTGCCTCAAGCGCGCGGGGCAACAGGTCGACGACCCGGGTGCCGGCTGTAGTTTTGGTAGTCTCGGCGGTGCCTTTTGCTGCCTGGGTGATGCTCGCGACACCTTGAGTCGCTTTCCCTTCCAGTCGATATCCCCCCACTCGAGCGCGACCAGCTCTGAGGTGCGCAGCCCAGTCCACAAAGCAAACTGCATCATGGGTCGGCCCTCGGGCGGCAGGGCGGCGAGGATCGCGGCCTGCTCCTCAGCGGTGAAGGAGTCGATGACGTCCTCTTCCTTCGGCGGTTCTTACTTGCGGTAATGCCAGCCCGCCAGTGCGTTGAGCGGTAACAGCTCGTCGTGCATGGCATCGTCTACCGCAAGGGGACGCTATTCGTGTCCCGTGTGGTACATACCGGCGACCGGCTGTCCGCTGATGCTATCCTGCAGGCATTGGTCCCTTATGCTGCCAGGGAAGCTGCAGAGCAAGTCCCCGCACCTGCCTGCATGGATTCCCCACCCTATGCCGAGCGCACCTTGGAAGGTTCTCTGGCGCACTTCCTCTACGAAATCTACCTTCGCCTGCGCAGCATCGGGGCTTCCGAGATGCCCCGCGTGCTTCGCATGGCATCTCGGTGGTTTTCTGGGGAATTTACTGCTCGCTCTCAATCCCCCAGGCCTGTTTGAGGCGTTCCACAGTGTGGCTCCACTTGGGTGTAGTGGGCTTGCATACGGTGTTCTGGTTGCCGAAGAGTCCAACTTCGCTGAAGGCCTGCTCGCGGCTGACGGTATGTAGCCAGCGCACCGGCACCAGATACTCGGCATCATCTTCGTCACTATTAACAGGCTGATACAGGTGGGGGTACTCTTCCCGGGAGGTCAGCTCCAGCAGGGCTCTGTTGCCCTCCTCGGTGGTAACGCGGTGCTCATCCGCGCGGCAGCGCTCGCCGATCACCTCCCCCACGCCCACGTACCCCGTCTTGGGAATATTGACCCAGACGCGATCACCCGCTGACAGCATGGCGAGGGTCTTGGAATACCAGGCCGCTCCGCCGCCAGCGATAAAGCCGTATCGCCGAGCCAGCTCCCACGGGCGGTCATCGCCGAAGGAGGCGTAGAACTCACCGTTCCACGGCTCCTTCTTCGCCTTACGGGCGACGGGCTGGCTGGGCTCGTCCGGGTCGATCATCCAGGCGCGGCTGAGGTAGCGGTTGCCACCATCCTCGAAGGCGGCGAAGAACATGGCGTTGATCGACAGCTGGGCGTGCTCGTTGAGGTAGGTAATGATGCGCTCGCTGCTGGCATCTAGCCGGGTGGCGACCACCACCAGCTGGTGGCTCTCGTTGAGGGTGACGCTATCCAGCGGGATGCCGAACTTGGCCTCGAAGGCTTCACCGAGGGTGGCGTGGGGGCGCCCGTAGCGTTCGGCGAACGCCTGGTAGATGTCGATCAGCTGGTAGTCGGCCAATGTGACCACCCAGGAGGCGTAGTCGATGGCTTGGGCCACCACATCCCGCGGGGTCTTGTCGCGCTTGAGTTCGATGATGATCACCGTGCCGTTGGCGTCGATGGCGAGCAGGTCGATCAGCTTGTCGAAGGCGGTGCGCACCTGGCGGCCGATCAGCAGCCAGTCCCGGTTGAGGATCGAGGCATCCTGCATGATCTGCTCTTCCAGCAGCCCTCGTCGGCAAGCCCCGCGGCGCGCAGCTTGAGTGGTGGCTCACCGGCACTATCAGCCAGCTTCCAGATGCCCTGTTCGATGGCCATGGCCGCTCCTTGTTGTGATGGTGCTCCAAGCGCTTGCCCTTCCCGAGGCCGTGCCCTATCATTATCAGCAACACGGCCCCCGCCTCTTGGCTCTCATAAGCTTACGCGGGGGTTCTTATTTTCAGTGTATTGGGGGGATAGTTTGAAAATATTATCCGTTAAATGGGAGTCCATGTTTGTAGGTCCCCACGTTTACTATTGCACCTCTCAGCTCTCTAACATATTCATTTAATTGAGCTATATTGTTAAGAATTTTTTGTTTTTGATAGCTCTCAATGCCCTCGTTGGAGAAGCTGTGGCATTGAGAAAATGTTTCCCCTAACGTTTGAAATTTCCACCGCTGCTTTGCTATTTCTAAAAATGATAACCCTTCCTGTTGCTGACGGTAGCTAAGCAACATCAGCTCAACGTCACTGATAATCTCAGGGCTTTTCTCTAATTTAAGCTTGGGATGTTCAAAGCTTTGTATCCAAGTGCAGGGAAGGCCGCCAGGACGAACGATTCCTGCAGAGCCATACTTATTCCATGTATTTAATCCTTCTTCGCGCGTCGCCTTCAAGAGCGCACTAATGTATTTTGGTGAGCGCAGCGTCATGCCATGCTGATCATACTGATCCAAAAGGACAAAGTCTTCATCTGCCACTACAAGGCAGTCTTCTTCCAGTCTGATGTTTATTACGATGGGGATTGCGCTTTTCTGGTGTGGCGAAAGAGAGTGTGCATCCTCCCATGCCAGAGACAAAAAGCTCAACATGGCAGCACAATAGGCCATGT
>NZ_AZQX01000298.1:0-14016 GCF_000568385.1 Halomonas sp. BC04 | reverse complement strand
CGACGACTGATGGAATACATTCCGGGGCTGATTTCCCCACCGGGGCGATCATCAACGGCAAGGCCGGCATCCTCGAGGCCTATCGCACCGGGCGTGGGCGCATCTATGTGCGCGCCTGCCACACCATCGAGCATGACGACAAGAGCGGTCGCGACCACATCATCGTCACCGAGCTGCCGTATCAGGTGAACAAGGCGCGGCTGATCGAGAAGATCGCCGAGCTGGTGAAAGACAAGAAGATCGAGGGTATCGCCGAGCTGCGCGACGAGTCCGACAAGGACGGCCTGCGGGTGGTGATCGAGGTCAAGCGTGGTGAATCCGGCGAGGTGGTGGTCAATAACCTCTTCGCCCAGACCCAGCTGCAGAATGTCTTCGGCATCAACATGGTCGCCATCGAGGATGGTCAGCCGAAGATCCTCAATCTCAAGGAGATCCTCGAGGCCTTCATTCGTCACCGCCGCGAAGTGGTCACGCGCCGGACCCTGTTCGAGTTGAAGAAGGCCCGCGAGCGCGGCCATCTCCTCGAGGGCCTGGCCGTGGCCATCTCCAACATCGACGAGGTGATCGAACTGATCAAGGCCTCGCCGAGTGCCGCCGAGGCCAAGGAGAAGCTGCTGGACAAGGTCTGGCAGCCGGGCCAGGTGACCGCCATGCTGGAGCGGGCCGGTGCTACCTCGTGCAAGCCGGAGGAGCTGGAGGAGGGCTTCGGCCTCAACCAGACCGGCAGCGAGTACCGCCTTTCGCCGGCCCAGGCCCAGGCGATACTCGAGCTGCGCCTGCACCGCCTGACCGGGCTCGAGACCGAGAAGCTGCTCGATGAGTACCTGGCATTCTCGAGCGGATCGCCGAGCTCACCGCCATTCTCGCCTCCAGCGAGCGCCTGCTGGAAGTGATCCGCGAGGAATTGGCCGCCGTGCGCGATCAGTTCGGCGACCCGCGCCGCACCGAGATCCAGGCCAGCCATCTCGATCTGTCCATCGAGGACCTGATCGCCGAGGAGGACATGGTGGTCACGGTCTCGCGTACCGGCTATGCCAAGACCCAGCCGCTCTCCGACTACCAGGCCCAGCGCCGCGGCGGTCGTGGCAAGTCGGCCACCTCCATGAAGGATGAGGACGTCATCGAGCACCTGCTGGTGGCCTCGACCCACGACACCGTGCTGCTGTTCTCCAACAAGGGCAAGGTCTACTGGCTCAAGGTCTACGAGATGCCCAACGCCAGTCGTGGCTCTCGTGGCAAGCCGCTGGTCAACATGCTGCCGCTGGATGAGGGCGAGGCCATCAACGCTATCCTGCCGGTGCGTGACTACCGGGCAGACAGCTATATCTTCTTCGCCACCGCCAAGGGCACCGTCAAGCGCACCAGCCTCGACCAGTTCTCCCGTCCGCGCAGCGTCGGCCTGATCGCCATCGACCTGGAAGAGGGCGACCGCCTGGTGGGCGCTGCCATCACCAGTGGCTCCGACCACGCCATGCTGCTCTCGTCCAACGGCAAGGCGATACGCTTCGAGGAAGGCAACGTGCGTTCCATGGGGCGAACCGCCCGAGGCGTCCGCGGTATGCGCCTGCAGGGCGGCGCCGAGGTGATCAGCCTGATCATTCCCCAGAGCCAGCAGATCGACGCCGAGGCGGATATCGAAACCGAGGCCGAAGAGGGCGCCGAGCTCGAGTCCACCAATGGCAACGGTGGACAGATCTACATCCTCACCGCCAGCGAGAACGGCTACGGCAAGCGTACCCGGCTCGAGGAGTTCCCGCTGCGGGGCCGTGGCGGCCAGGGTGTGATTGCCATGCAGACCAGCGAGCGTAACGGTTCGCTGGTCGCCGCCATGCAGGTCTATTCCGCCGACGAGATGATGCTGATCACCGACAAGGGCACCCTGGTGCGCACCCGGGTCGATGAAGTGTCGATCACCTCGCGCAACACCCAGGGCGTGATGCTGATTCGCCTCGGCGAGAACGAGAAGCTGGTCAAGACCGTGCGTATCGACGAGCCTGAGGAAGTCGAGAGCGAAGCCATCGAGGGCGAGGGCGAGTCGCTTGATGGGCCGGACGCGAATGAGAACGGCGCCGAAAGCGAGTCCCAGAACGACGAATAAGGCTTGCATGCACCATGCCGAGCGATGAGCGCCGGGGACAAGTCGAAGCGAGGGTCTTTTGCCATGGATGGCAAAAGTAGCGCCCAGGGAAGGGTTCACAGCGCCCTCGCGTAGCTTGTCGACGGATCAGCTCGTCGCGTGCCGGTCCAGTAAATGAAGCTTGAGCTGAAACGGAACCACCACGCTGATGACACGCCACTATAACTTCTGCGCCGGCCCGGCGGCGCTACCCACCCCGGTGCTCGAGCGGGCTCGCGAAGAGATGCTCGACTACCAGGGGCGCGGTCTCTCTGTGATGGAGATGAGTCACCGCTCCCCGGAGTTCGTCGCCATCGCCGAGCAGGCCGAGGCGGACCTGCGCGAGCTGCTCACGATACCCGACAACTACCGGGTGCTGTTCATGCAGGGTGGTGCCAGCCTGCAGTTCTCCATGGTGCCGATGAACCTGCTGGGGCAGGGCGGCAGCGCCAACTTCCTCTATACCGGTATCTGGGGCAAGAAGGCCCTGGCCGAGGCGAAGCAGTTGGGCTTTTCGGTGCAGCTGTCGGGCTCCAGTGAAGATAGCGGTCATACTGCGGTGCCCCGGCAGGCGGATATCGAGCTGGCTGATGACGCCGCTACCTGCACTACACCGCCAACGAGACCATCGGCGGCCTGGAGTTCGACTATATCCCCGGTGCCGGGCAGGGCGGGCTACGCCGTGCCGACGGCGGCGAGGTACCGCTGGTCTGCGACCTTTCCTCGAGCATTCTCTCGGGCCCCCTGGACGTGTCGCGTTTCGGCGTGATCTACGCCGGCGCCCAGAAGAACATCGGCCCGGCCGGCCTTACCCTGGTCATCGTGCGCGACGACCTGTTCGAGCATCGCTGCGAGCGCATTCCCAGCCTCTTCGACTATCGCGCCATGGCCGAGGCCGGGTCGATGGTCAATACGCCGCCCACCTTCGCCTGGTACCTGGCGGGGCTGGTGTTCCAGTGGCTCAAGGACGATATCGGTGGCCTGGCGGCAATGGACGYCATCAATGCGCGCAAGGCCGCCAGGCTCTATGCCGCCATCGACGGAAGCGAGCTCTATTCCAACCCGATTGCCTGGCGAATCGTTCACGGATGAACGTGCCTTTCGTCCTGGCCGACGCGCGCCTCGACAAGCCGTTCCTCGACGAAGCCGAGCAGGCCGGCCTGCTCAACCTCAAGGGGCATCGTAGCGTCGGTGGCATGCGGGCCAGCCTTTACAATGCCGTGCCTGAAGCGGCGGTCGACGCCCTGATCGATTTCATGGCCGACTTCGAGAAGCGAAGGGGATGACACGATGAGCGATACCCCCACCAACCTCGATGCGCTGCGCCAGCGCATCGACGAGCTGGACAACGATATTCTTCGGATGATCAGCGACAGGGCGGCCTGCGCCAAGCAGGTTGCCGAGGTGAAGACCAAGAGCGATCCCGACTCCGTCTTCTATCGGCCGGAGCGCGAGGCCCAGGTGCTGCGTCGCATCATGGAGCTGAACCGCGGGCCGCTGGACAGCGAGGAGATGGCCCGGCTGTTCCGCGAGATCATGTCGGCCTGCCTGGCGCTCGAGCAGCCGATCAAGGTCGCCTACCTGGGGCCAGAGGGCACCTTCACCCAGCAGGCCGCCCTCAAGCACTTCGGTGCCAGCGCCGTCAGCCTGCCGATGGCCGCCATCGACGAGGTGTTCCGCGAGGTCGAGGCCGGTGCCGTGAACTACGGTGTGGTGCCGGTGGAGAACTCCACCGAGGGAGTGATCAGCCATACCCTGGACTCCTTCATGGACTCCTCGATCCGCATCTGCGGCGAAGTGGTGCTGCGCATCCACCACCATTTGCTGGTGTCCGAGGCGACCCTGCGGGACAAGGTGTCGCGGATCTACTCGCATCCGCAATCCTTTGCCCAGTGCCGCAAGTGGCTCGATGCCCACTACCCCCGTGCCGAGCGGGTGCCGGTGTCGTCCAACGCCGAGGCCGCCAAGATGATCAAGGGGGAGTGGCACAGCGCGGCCATCGCCGGCGATATGGCGGCCAAGCTCTATGGTCTGGAGAAGATCGCCGAGAAGATCGAGGATCGCCCCGACAACTCGACGCGATTCCTGATCATCGGCAGCCATGACGTGCCGATATCCGGCGAAGACAAGACCTCCATCGTGGTGGCCATGCGCAATCAGCCTGGCGCACTGCATGAGCTGCTCGAACCCTTCCATCGTCACCAGATCGACCTGACCCGCCTGGAGTCGCGGCCCTCACGGAGCGGCGTGTGGAACTATGTGTTCTTCATCGACTTCAAGGGGCACGTCGATGAACCGCGGGTCGCCGCCGTGCTGGAGGAGGTGCGCCTGCGCGCCGCCGAACTCAAGGTGCTGGGCTCCTATCCGATAGGTGTGCTCTAGGCGTGGTGGGTGAGGGTCCCGAATCCGGCCAGGTCGCCGAGTCGCGCATACTGATCGTCGGCCTGGGGTTGATCGGAGGCTCCCTGGCCGCCGCCTTGCGTGCGGCCGGGCATCGCCATCCCATCGTGGCCTGCGACCCGGACGCCGACGAGATCGCCCGCGGCATCGCCATGGGCTGATCGACCGTGGTGATACCCGGCTGGCACCGCTGGTGGAAGGCGCTTCGCTGATCGTGCTGGCGGTACCGGTGCTGGCCATGGAGGGCGTGATGGCCGAGTTGGCAGAAGCGCTGCCGGGCGGTGCCCTGGAGGGTGACAGTCCGCGGGTCACGGTGACCGACGTGGGCAGCACCAAGGCCGCGGTGCGCGACTGTGCGCTGCGGGTGTTCGGGCGCATGCCGCCGGGCCTGGTTCTGGGGCACCCCATCGCCGGGTCGGAGAAGAGCGGTGTGGCGGCGTCGAACCCGCGGCTCTACGTCAATCACAAGGTGATCCTCACGCCCAGTGCCGAGACTGCACCGGCTGCCGTTGCCCGGGTGCGTGCGCTATGGCAGTCGTGCCGGGCCCAGGTGCTGGAGATGGATGTCGAGCGCCATGATCAGGTGCTGGCACGCACCAGCCACCTGCCGCACCTGCTGGCGTTCTCGCTGGTGGATACCCTGGCGCGTCAGGACGAACGTCTGGAGATCTTCCGCTACGCCGCCGGCGGCTTTCGCGACTTTACCCGCATCGCAGGCAGCGATCCGGTGATGTGGCGAGATATCTTCGTTGCCAATCGTGAGGCCGTTCTGGCTTCCCTGGATGACTTCGAGGCCGGTGTGGCGCGGCTTCGCCATGCCGTGGAAGCCGGCGATGGCGATGCCATGCTCGCCATCTTCGACCGGGCCAGCCATGCGCGACACTATTTTGACTCGCTCCTGAATCAGACCAGTTATCAGGTGGAATACCAGATGGAATCACAAGAGAAACTCACTTTCCGGGCCGTTCCTGGCGGACACGTCGCCGGCCGCATTCGCGTACCCGGCGACAAGTCCATTTCCCACCGCTCGATCATGCTAGGCGCGTTGGCCGAGGGTATCACCGAGGTGAAGGGCTTCCTGGAGGGGGAGGACAGCCTGGCGACCCTGCAGGCATTTCGCGAGATGGGAGTGGCCATTGAAGGCCCCCACCAGGGGCGCGTCACCGTGCATGGCGTCGGCATGCACGGACTCAAGGCGCCATCCGGCCCGCTCTATGTGGGCAATGCCGGCACCGCCATGCGCCTCTTCTCCGGCCTGCTGGCGGGGCAAGCCTTCGACACCGAGCTGATCGGCGATGCCTCGTTGACCAAGCGTCCCATGGGTCGGGTCGCCGACCCGTTGCGGGAGATGGGTGCGGTGATCGAGACCGCCGAAGGCGGCCGGCCGCCGTTGAAGATCCGCGGTGGGCAGACGCTCAAGGGCATCGACTACGACATGCCCATGGCCAGCGCCAGGTGAAATCCTGTCTGTTGCTCGCCGGCCTGTATGCCGAGGGCGAGACCCGGGTGCGTGAACCCGCGCCCACCCGCGACCACACCGAGCGCATGCTGACCGGCTTCGGCTATGAGGTTCAGCGCGAGGGCGATACCTGCTGGCTCCAGGGTGGCGGCAAGCTCACTGCGGCGCCCATCGATGTGCCCTCGGATATCTCTTCGGCCACCTTCTTTCTGGTCGCGGCGGCGATTTCACCGGGGTCCAACCTGGTGCTCGAGCACGTCGGCATCAACCCCACCCGCATCGGCGTGATCAATATCCTCAAGCTGATGGGTGCCGATCTGTGGCTGGCCAATGAGCATGAAGTGGGCGGTGAGCCGGTCGCCGACCTGCATATCCGCTATGCGCCGCTTCATGGCATCGACATTCCTCTGGATCAGGTGCCGCTGGCCATCGATGAGTTCCCGGCGCTGTTCATTGCCGCCGCCAATGCCACCGGCACCACTCGCCTGCGCGGGGCGGAGGAGCTGCGGGTCAAGGAGTCCGACCGCATCCAGGCCATGGCCGACGGCCTGGCGACCATCGGCGTCGAGCATACCGTGGTGGAAGACGGCATCGATATCGTCGGTGCCGGGGAGCGTGAGGTCGCCTACGGCGGTGGGCGGATCGACAGCTCGGCGATCATCGTATCGCCATGGCCTTCGTGATTGCCTCGCTACGTGCCGGCGATGAGATCGTCATCGACGACTGTGCCAACGTGTCGACCTCGTTTCCGGGCTTCGTCGAACTGGCCCGCACCGTTGGCCTGCAGGTCAGCGAAGAATCGGAGGTGTCGAATGCGTGACAAGGCAGCGGTGCTGACCGTGGATGGTCCTGGCGGGGCGGGCAAGGGCACCATCAGCCGCCTGATCGCCGATCGGCTCGGCTGGCACCTGCTGGACAGCGGAGCGCTCTATCGTCTCACGGCTCTGGCCGCCATGCGGCGTGATGTGGCGTTGGATGACGAGGCGGCACTCGAACGGGTCGCCGCCACCCTCGACGTGGTGTTTCTCGTCGAGGGTAGCGCCACCCGAGTCATGCTTGAGGAAGACGACGTCAGCCGTGATATCCGCACCGAGCCGGTGGGCGATGCCGCCTCACGGGTGGCTGCGCTGCCCGCCGTTCGCCAGGCGCTGCTGCAGCGTCAACGCGATTTCCGCCAGCCCCCCGGGCTGGTGGCGGATGGCCGCGACATGGGTACGGTGGTCTTCCCCGATGCCGAGCTCAAGGTATTCCTCACGGCGAGCCCGGAAGAGCGTGCGCGTAGGCGCCACCTCCAGTTGCAGGAAACCGGGCTGGATGCTAGTCTATCGAGTCTTTTGAAGGAGATTCAGGCGCGCGATGCACGCGACATGCAGCGCAGCGTGGCTCCGCTCGTACCGGCCGATGACGCCATCGAGCTGGATACCACGAGCCTGAGTATACCGGAAGTGGTGGAACGGTTGACGGAGTGGCTGGCCGAACGCGGCCTCACCCGGCTGACTTGATCTCCCTTGCGGCGCCCCCGTCAGGATGTGATGGCATGGCCGAGCAGCCCTTTCACTGAAAGCTCGTCCAGGTCGAACCGGCGTTAACATCCCCGGGGGTTTGGCAAATTAGGCCCGCACTCGCTGGTGGTGCGGAGAAGGCGGCAACGCCTCAACACCGTTGATCACGTAGGAAAATCATGAGCGAAAGCTTTGCTGAACTGTTTGAACAGTCACTCCAGGACATCAACATGGAGCCGGGCGCCATCGTCACGGCTACTGTTGTCGACATCGAAGGTGACTGGGTCACCGTCAATGCCGGCCTGAAGTCCGAAGGCAGATTCCCGTGGCTCAGTTCCGCGACGAAAGTGGCGAACTGAACATCGCGATCGGCGACGAAGTCAGCGTCGCCCTGGAAGCCGTCGAAGACGGTTTCGGCGAGACGCGCCTGTCTCGCGAGAAGGCCAAGCGCGCCGAAGCCTGGAAGGTGCTGGAAGCGGCCTTCGAGAAGGAAGAGATCGTCAAGGGCGTGATCAACGGCAAGGTAAAAGGCGGTTTTACCGTCGATATCGATTCCATTCGTGCCTTCCTGCCGGGTTCCCTGGTAGACGTGCGTCCGGTGCGCGACACCACGCACCTGGAGCACAAGGAACTCGACTTCAAGGTCATCAAGCTCGACCCGAAGCGCAACAACGTCGTGGTTTCCCGCCGTGCCGTTCTCGAAGCCGAGAACAGTGCCGAGCGTGAAGCCCTGCTGGCTACCCTGCAAGAAGGCCAGCAGATCATGGGTATCGTCAAGAACCTGACCGACTACGGCGCCTTCGTCGATCTGGGCGGCGTCGATGGCCTGCTCCACATCACCGACATGGCCTGGAAGCGCATCAAGCATCCGAGCGAGATCGTGGCCGTGGGCGACGAGATCAACGTCAAGGTGCTCAAGTTCGACCGCGAGCGCAACCGTGTCTCCCTGGGCCTGAAGCAGCTGGGCGAAGATCCCTGGGTCAACATCAAGGATCGCTACCCCGAGGGTACCGTTGTCACGGCTCGCGTCACCAACCTTACCGACTACGGTTGCTTCGCCGAGCTGGAAGAGGGTGTCGAGGGCCTGGTTCACGTCTCCGAAATGGACTGGACCAACAAGAACATCCATCCGTCCAAGGTCGTCAATATCGGCGACGAAGTGGATGTCATGATCCTGGATATCGACGAAGAGCGTCGTCGTATCTCCCTGGGTATCAAGCAGTGCACCGCGAATCCGTGGGAAACCTTCAACGCCCAGTACAACAAGGGCGACCGGGTCTCCGGTACCATCAAGTCGATCACCGACTTCGGTATCTTCATCGGTCTGGAAGGCGGCATCGACGGCCTGGTTCACCTCTCCGACCTCTCCTGGTCCGAGACCGGTGAAGAAGCCGTGCGTCGCTTCAAGAAGGGCGACGAAGCCGAGGCCGTCATCCTCTCCATCGATCCGGAGCGCGAGCGCATTTCGCTGGGCATCAAGCAGCTCGATTCCGACCCGGTGGCCGAGTACCTGTCGGTCAACGACAAGGGCTCCATCGTCTCCGGTCGTGTGGTCGAAGTCGATGCCAAGGAAGCCCACGTCGAGCTGGCGACCGATGTCGTTGCCATCCTCAAGGCTTCCGAGATCAGCGCCGACCGCGTCGAAGATGCCCGCAACGTGCTGAGCGAAGGCGATACCGTCGAAGCCCGCATCGTCAGCGTCGATCGCAAGAACCGCGCGATCAGCCTCTCGATCAAGGCCAAGGATCAGGACGACACCCGTCAGAACCTGAAGAAGCTGCGTGAAGAGTCGCCCGAAGCAGGTGGTCCGACCACCATCGGCGACCTGATCAAGCAGCAGATGGGTCAGGACTGATCCCCTCGGCCCGATCATTCGGGGCCGTCTGGAACGGTTGACAAGAACGCCGCCCCGGCACGCCGGGGCGGCGTTTTCTTGCGCAGCTGGTTTACGCCGCGCGTTTGGAGGTAGGTCCTGCCGCCCGACTGTGGCCGACGGCCAACCGGGCAGTGGCATGTCCCACGGTATGGCACATTACGCATCGGCGGTAGCTTGAAAGGAGGGAGGGGGGTACCCTGCAACTCTTGGGTGAATGACCAGCGTCAATCCGGAGTCCAGGGAGCCGCCATGGCCACCATTGAACACAGTGCAATCCTCAAGGCCTCGCCGGAGCGTGTCTTTGCGTTGCTGGAGCGGGTCGAAGATTTCGTGGAGTACTCCGACATGATCCGGGCGATCGAGCCACTGGGTGGTGAACGCTACCGTTGGCACGTTCGTGCCGTTGGCATGGATTGGACCTTCGATGTGGAGATTACCGAGAAGCAGCCGCCCGAAACGCTCGCCTGGGAGTCCCTGGAGGGGGTGCGTAACCAGGGTTGTTATCGGCTGACGCCGGTAGCGGAAGGTACCCAGGTGGCGCTCAGCGTCACCTACGCCATTCGCAACCGCATGGTGGAGAAGGCGGTTACGCGAGCCGCCAGGCCACTGGTCAACAAGGTCAGCCGTCAAATTCTCGAGCGCGTGGAAGCCAAGTTGTGATTCAATCGAATCGACGAGGCCGCCGGCCTCATTCGAGGACACTTCGATGCTCAAGGGGCTGCTTTGGTGTTTGACCCTGCTGGTGCTCCAGCTAGGGCTGCTGCGTTACGTGGACCTGCGTGTCGCGGCCATGCCGCGCATGGAAGATGAGCCGGAAGCCGCTCCCGGCAATGCGCCGTCACTGGGTCGAGAGGGTGAGCTCGACGCGTGACCCGGGCCAGGCCTCATGGCACCATGTGCTCTTTCCCAAGGGTGAGCGAGACAAGTGATGCAGCAAGACACCTCATTGCGCCGACGGTGGCGACTGGTCGCCGTCGGCGCAAGCCTATTGATGGCGTGTTATTTGTGGATATGGCACTCGCCCGATCTCATCGCCGTCAAGCATTGGGCCGAAGAGGCTTCCCACCACCCGCTGACCATCATCAGCGTCATCGCCATCATGGCCATCACGCTTGCCTTTGGTTTGCCTGGTAGCATCGGGCTATGGTTAATCGCCCCCTTCTATCCGCCACAGGTGGCCACCCCCATGCTGATCCTCGGCAGTACCGGCGGTGCCGTTGGGGCGTATTACCTGGCGGCCAGGGTGGGCGAGCACTGGAACCCCAGGGGCCTGACTCGCAAGATCATGCGCATGCTGGAGAAGCGCAGCGACTTTCTCACCCAGTGCGCCCTGCGTGTGCTGCCGGGGTTTCCGCATTCAGTGATCAATTTCGCCGCCGGGTTGCGTCGCCTGCCGTTGCGTACCTTTGTGGTCGCCGCCGTGGTGGGGCTCGGCATCAAGTGGGCGGTCTACGCCAGCGCCATCCATAGCACGCTGGAGGCCGTGGGGAGGGGGGAAAATGCCATCAGTGCCGATATCGTGCTGCCGCTGGTGGCGCTGGCCCTGCTGCTGCTGGTCGGTGCCTGGATGCGACGCCGGGTGGAAGAGGGCCGGGGTGTTTAGCCAGCCTAGTCTCGATCGAGTTTTCTGTAATGTGCCACGCCGTCACGTCCATCGCGCTTGACGCCATACATCGCCTTGTCCGCCGCATCGACCATGGCGCTGACGGTATCGAACTCGGTATCCTCCAGTGAGGCGATACCGATGGAAGCGGTCACGTGCAGGGGATCTCCCTCGGACTGGGCCAGGGGTTGCGAAGCCAGGAAGTGGCGGATTCGGTCCCCCAGCCGGCTGGCCTGATCCCGGCGGGTATTGGGCATGATCACCAGGAACTCCTCACCGCCATAGCGGCCGGCGATATCATCTTCCCGAACCATGTTTTCCAGCGCGGAGGCGAAGCGAATCAGCACTTCGTCGCCGAAGCGGTGGCCGTAGAGGTCATTGATGCGCTTGAAGTGGTCCAGGTCGATGAACATGACGGACATCGGTCGGTTGCCCAGCTGCGCATTGTCAAAGTGCTGGACCAGCAACTTTTCCAGCCAGGGGCGATTGGCCAGCCGAGTCAGGTGGTCCATGCGGTGCTGTTCGTCGAGCGCGTCATGGCGGGCCAGCAGCGACTCCAGTTCATGGCGCTGATCGGCAAGCCGCTGATTGAGCAGCAGGTTCTGCTCGAAGAGCAGCTCCTTGGCTTCGGCCAGCAAAAGCGTGCTGTTGATCTCAGGGGGGCAGGTGATCTCGAATAGCTTGGCCAGGGTTGGCAAGCGTTGCTGCAGGTCCTCCAGAACGGAGACCAGCATGGCGATATCCAGCGACTCCAGCCGTGCCAGCTGGTGCAGCAGGTCACTGAAGACGGCCGCCGGCGCATGGGCAAGCCAGCCATCGGCGATACGACAGGAAAGCCGCAGGCAGAGGCGTTTGGGGTTGCCATCCTCCAATGGGCCATGGCTCTCCGCGATCCCTGCTGCCATCGGCGCGGGTACACCCCAGCTGAGGGCAAGCCAGGCGCCCACCAGTGAGTGATCGCAGCCATAGAGCCGTTGCTCGGTCTCGCGCAACTTGTCGTGGTCGCGCAGGGTGGGGACCTGTTGGGCGTAGCGTTCGGTATCCACGGCCTCGAGGGCCAGGATACCGATATCCTGGATCAGCGCCGTGGTGAACAGCTGGCCGGCCTCTTGCGGGCAGAGTTGTTTGGCAAGCTGCTGGGCTGACAGCGCGGCAATGATGGAACGCTGCCAGAGATAGTCGTATTCGAGTGCGTCACTGGCGCCGGGGCGAGGCAGGCCGAAGCTCATGGCCGCGGCCAGGGTGGCATCCAGGCCGAGGCGCGAAACGGCATCGTGGCAGGTGACGACGCGGTTGCCGCCGCGGGAGAAGTAGGCGCTGTTGGCCATCGACAGCAATCTGAGCGTCAGGGCCGGGTCCTGCTGGATTGCCGTGGCGAAGTCGGCAAGACAGGGTTCCGGTGCCCGGGCCAGGCCGATCACCCGGGCCGCGGCGGCGGGCAGGCTTGGCAGTGTTCGACAGTCGCCCAGGCGCAGGCGAAGGGTGTCGGGAAGTGGGGGGAGCGCAGGAGTTGTCAGGCCAATAGCGCCATCGGATTCGCTGGTCGACATCCTATCGGTCGGCATGCTAACTCCTGATTTAAACAGTTGTTTGTTGTTTTTCTTAAGTTAACATAATCAAATGGTCAAGTAAGTTACTTTTTTCGCAGCGATGCGTCCAGGTGATCGACCACTTCGGCCCAGTCGGCGTCCTCCTCCAGTGCATCATGAATGAATGCGGCCTGGGATTCACTCCAGAAGGGCGCTTCGTGTAGCTGCATGGTTTCCTGCAGCGGCGCGTGACGCTCAATGAAGTCCTTGATGGAGGCATCATCGGCAGGAAGGCCCAGCTGCTCGAAGAGCTCGGCAAAGTGGTGAACAGGCTTTTCCATGGTTTGTCCCCTAGGCAAACGATACGCAAACGAAGAGTACCAAAACAGCAGCCGGTTTGGCACCGCTCATGCGGCACACTTCAACGCTGCCAGGAAATTGATCAGCGTATTCTCAACGCTCACCCACCAGCGCCGTGAGAAAACGTCGCCTGCGTTCGCGGTCATCCAGGGGCTGTGCCAGCAGGTGGACCAGCTTGGTCAGCGCCGCTTCGGGTGTCATGGCATCTCCCGAGAGTACACCGGCCTCGGCCAGCCCCTGGCCGGCGGCGTATTGACCGATGGCGATACCGCCATGGGGGCACTGGGTGACTGCCGCCAACAGTTTTCCTTCCCCAGTGGCCTTGGCCAGCACCCCCAGCAGTGCCGGGTCCTCAGGCGCGTTGCCACCGCCCCACACCTCCAGCAGCGCACCCTTTACCCGCTCATCTTCCAGCCAGCTCGCCAATTGCCAGGCCTGAATGCCCGGCCACAGGACGATGCGGGCCACACCGCCGGCCGCCAGCGCAGTATAGTCCGGCAGCTCGAAGCGTGGCGCGCCACGCTGCTGCACCTCCAGTCCACGGCTGGGGTAGAGCACGGTGTCATCGCCGACCCGCTCTCCCAGCAGTGGAAAGTTGGGGCTGGCAAAGGCATCGATGGCTTCGCTATGCCGCTTGCAGGTGCGCACCCCGCGAAACAGCTTGTCGGCGAAGGCCACGGCCACTTCCTGCAGCCGGGGCTCGGTGGCGAATCGAAGTGCCAGCTCCACGTTGGCCAGGGCATCGCTGTCCTGTGCTTCGAGCGGGCGCATGGCGCCGGTAACGATCACCGGGCGGTCCAGGCCCTGGAGCTGGTAGGCAAGGCTAGCGGCTGTCCACGCCAGGGTGTCGGTGCCGTGGAGCACCACCACGCCGGCGTAGTCGGGCAGCGCGTTGGCGATGGTATGGCCAAGGCGCTGCCAGTCCATGGCGGTGGCAGCGCTGGAGTCGATGGGCTCGTCCGCTTCCTTGACGACGAATGCCGGCAGGCGCGCCTGGCGAGTCGGGGGCAGGGTGGCAAGGGCGCGGCGCAGGCGCGCGTTCATATTGCCGCCTGCGGCCAGGCCACGGGGGGAGGCTACCATGCCCAGGGTGCCGCCAGCGTAGAGAACCGAGCACGGGGCGATCGGCGGAGAAGGGCGCGGTCATGTCGGCTCCTGGCAGTCACGGTGA
>NZ_AZQX01000297.1:0-5330 GCF_000568385.1 Halomonas sp. BC04 | reverse complement strand
CGGGTTGCTGAAACGGGCTGATGCGGCGATGTATGCGGTAAAGCGGAACAGGCGGAGTAGAGGGCAGGTTTGAACCGTGCCGGTTTGCACGGTCACTCCACCTGGCATTTAGCGGACGGGGGAAGTGAATACCTGCAGCCGGTGGCGGTGCTTGGATGTGACAAGGGGTTCAGCCACACTGGCAGGGCAAGCATGGATGCAAGTCAAGGAGGACCGATGAGACCCATCACTCGTCGCGGGCTGCTCTGGGGCGGCCTGTATCTGCTGCTGGCGCTGCTGCCTCTCGGCATCGCGCTGCTCACCGTCCCCGAAGAGCCCCGCGGTCTGCTCGGCGCCACCGGGGTGATGTTCGGGCTGCTGGCGCTGGGGGTTTTCGGCATGCAGGTGGTCATCTCCGGCCGGCACCGCTGGTTTGCCGAGAGCATCGGCTTCGACAATATCCTGCAGTTTCACCGCCAGACCGGGCTGTTGGCGCTGTGGCTGGTGGTGGCGCATCCGCTGCTGATATTTGCCAGCGACCCGAGCTATCTCGAGTTCATTGACCCCCGCGACGATACCCTGCGTGCGCTGGCGCTGATCGGCTTGCTGAGCGCCAGCGTGGTGTTGATCGTCAGCTCGCTCTGGCGAGTGCAACTGGGGCTCTCCTACGAATGGTGGCGGCTGCTGCACGGTGGCCTGGCACTGTTTGTAGTGCTTGGCGGGCTCGGCCACGCGCTGATGGCCAGCCACTATACCGCTGGCTGGATCACTGCCGGCTTGCTCGTGGCAGTGCTGATGGTGCCGGTGTATCTGCTGCTCGATTCGCGGTTGATCCGCCCGTGGCGAATGCGCAAGCGGATCTGGCAGGTGGTCGACAACCAGCCGGCGCTGGGCGATGCCACCACCCTGACCCTGGAGCCTGAGGGCGAACATCGCTTCGATTTCAATGCCGGGCAGTTCTTCTGGATCACCTTAGGCGACTCACCGTTCTCGCTGCAGCAACACCCTTTCTCGCTGGTATCGAGCGCCTGCAAGCCGGGGCGGATCGCCTTCACCGCCAAGAACCTCGGCGACTTCACCGCCACGCTGCCGGAAGTGCCACCGGGCACCCGTGCCTTCATCGAGGGGCCTTACGGCGCGTTCATTCCCGACGTACGCAGTGCCTCCGGAGCGGTGATGATGGCAGGCGGCATCGGCATCACGCCGATCATGAGCATCCTGCGCACCTTCCGTGACCAGGGGGTAACCCTGCCGCTGTGGTTGATCTATGCCAATCCCAGCTGGGACGAGGCGACCTTTCGTGATGAACTGTCTGAACTCGAGGCCGGGCTGCCGCTCAAGGTGATCCATGTGCTCAGTGACCCGCCCGAGAGTTGGCAGGGCGAGAGCGGCTATGTCGACAAGGCGCTGCTGGAGCGCTGCCTGCCGGAAGACGACGACCGGCGAGAATACTTCATCTGCGGGCCCGAGCCGATGATGAACGCCGCAGAGGGCGCCCTGATCGAGATCGGAGTGCCCGTCACGCGGATCATTTCCGACCGCTTCGACATTGTCTGAAGGAGGCCGATCATGCTGCATCAATACGTTCGCTACATCGGCAACCTGGCCGGCGCCATCCTGATCGCGGTGGCCATTGCGGCTGCCGTGATGGTGACCCGCTGACCGGGCGTCATCCGCCGTAGAAGCGTGTAAAGCGCTCAAGCCCTTCACGCTCGGGCACGAAGCCGTTCTCCGGTGCGTTGGGGTCGGCATGGCCGAGGGCCAGCGCACACAGCACCAGTTCGCTGTCGTCCAGCGTCAGTTGCTCGCGAATCACGCGGTGATAGGGGGCGATGGCGGCCTGGGCACAGCTGTGCAGGCCCTGGCCGCGGGCGGTCAGCATCAGGCTTTGCAGGAACATGCCGCAGTCCATGAAGCTGCCGGTATCCAGGCGCCGGTCGAGGGTGAGGATCATCGCTACCGGGGCATCGAAGAAGGCATAGTTGCGCCTCGCCTGGGCCAGGCGCTTGTCGCGCTCCTCCCGGTGGATGCCCAGCGTTTCGTAAAGGCCGTATCCGCAGCGCCGGCGCCGGCTGATATACGGCTCGAACCATTCGCGTGGGTAATAGACGTATTCGGCCTGGTGCTGGCCGGGCTCACCATCGAAGGCCGCCTGAAGCGCATGGCGCATTGCCGCCAGTGGTTCGCCGGTGACCACATGTACCTGCCAAGGCTGGATGTTGCTGCCGCTGGGCGCCTGTCTGGCCACGTGCAGCAGATGTTTCAGTGTCTCTCGCGGCACCGGGGTGGGCAGGAAGCGACGCATCGATCGTCGCGAAAGGATGGCATCGTCTACATGCATGGAAGGCACCTCATACGCGATGAATGGCCTATCATGGTGCCGTCTTGCCAGCAGATTTGCGATGCCGAGGACAGAGCCATTGCCCATGCGGAGTGCCCGAGTCGCTGCCCAGGCTCGGTTGTCGCACTGGCGCAGGTGCCTGTATTCAGGGGCATACCTTGCCGTGCGTGGGGCGGGAAAGACGTTGTCGACGATTGGGGAAGCTGGCGCCCCCACCAGGATTCGAACCTGGGACCTTCCCCTTAGGAGGGGGACGCTCTATCCAGCTGAGCTATGGGGGCGCAACGGCTGCGCATTATAAGGGCTTGGGGCGGCAAGATAAACCGCCACGATCGATCGTGTAGCTTGCGTAACACTGTCACACCCCGTTACCGAACTGCCCATTACCGGCGCCTGGACGGTATAGTAATGCTATAAATTCTATTTCGTTATTTTCATATTCCAGGAAAACCCTATGTTCAAGCGCCTCCTTCCCGTTCTGATCCTGGCCATCGGCGTGGCCGGCTTCATGGCGTTGCGGCTGACGCGCCCGGAGCCGGTCGAGGCGGTGGCGCAGGAGCGCAGCTGGCGTGTGGAGTCGATGGTGGTGAGCTATGGCGAGCACGTGCCGGTGCTGCCGCTGTTTGGCGAGGTGGTCTCGCAAGGCCGGGTCAATCTGGTAGCACCCATGGCGGCGCGAGTTGCCGAGCGGCCGGTTCAGGAAGGCCAGCGTGTTTCATCGGGAACACTGCTGGTGGCGCTGGATGAGGCCGACACCCTGCCGCCCCTGCGCCAGGCCGAGGCTGAGGTGGCGGACTTGGAGGCCCAGGTCGCCAACGAGCGCATTCGCCACGACAACGATCGTGAAGCCCTGGCGAGGGAGCGGGACATTGTCGCCAACGCCCAGCGTCAACTGGAGCGCACTCGCTCGCTGGTCGAGCGAAACCTCGCTTCCCCCTCCGATCTGGATAATGCCGGCGATACCCTGGCCCGGGCACGCCTGACGGTTACCACCCGTGAGGGGGCCATCGCCGAGCATCCTGCCCGGCTGCGCAGCCTGGAGGCGCGGCTGGCACGGGCCGAAGCAGTGCGCCTGACGGCGCAGCGGGACGCAGACCGCAGCCGGGTACTGGCGCCCTTTGACGGTATCGTGACCGGTATCCAGGTGTCGCCTGGCGATCAGGTGGCAGCCAGGGCGGCACTTCTTACACTGTATCCTCCCGAGGACTGGAGCTGCACGCCAGGTCCCCCAGCGTTATCTGAATGAACTCGGCGAGTGGCTCGAACAGAATGAATCCTTGACGGCGGTAGCGGTGGAGGGCGACCAGCGGTTCCGGCTGCAACGCCTGGCCGGGGAGAGCGACCCGGGTGGCACCGAGGCGATCCTGATATTGGAAGGGAGCGCTTCGGGGCTGCGTCCGGGGGCGTTGCTGCCGGTGCTGTTGCAACGCCCGGCGGTGGCTGAGGCCCTGGCGGTGCCCTTCAGCGCCCTGCACGGCAGCGATGTGCTCTATCGCATCGATGAGGAGGCGCGTCTTCGGCGTCATACCGTGATTCGCCTGGGCGAGACCCTCGGCGTTGACGGTGAGCGCTGGGCACTGGTGAGGGCGCCCGGCCTTGCCGCCGGCGACCGCATCATTGTCACGCACCTGCCTAACGCCATGCAGGGGCTACGGGTGGATGCCGACGAGGATGATGAAGAGCCCGAAGCCTTGCCTGGTGCCGCACCGACCTCGGTCGAGCCGCAGCCATGAGTCGCAAGCGTGGGGTGATCGGCTTCTTCGTGCATCACCGGGTTGCCGCGAACCTGGTGATGCTGGCGATGCTTCTCGGCGGTGCCCTGGGTATCGCGCGGATGAACGTGCAGTTCTTTCCCAGCTTCGCCCTGGACGTGGTCAGCGTGCGGGTCGTGTGGAGCGGAGCCTCCGCCGAGGATATCGAGCAGGGCGTCACCAACCCGCTGGAGCAGAAGCTGCGCAGCATCGACGGCCTCAAGCGCATGACTTCCACCTCTGCCCAGGGGATTGCCAACATAACCCTGGAGTTCGTCGAGGGCAGCGACCCGGTCCTGGCGCTGGACGACGTCCGCCAGCAGGTCGACGGCTTCACCAGCCTGCCGGCGGATGCCGAAACGCCGGAGGTGTCGCGGGTGGTGCGCTATGAGCCGGTGGCGCGCCTGCTGGTGCGGGGCGATCTCGATGAGCGCGAGTTGCGCCAGCTGGTGCACCGCTTCGAGAGTGAACTGCTCCTGCGTGGTATCGACCGGGTGGAGGTGAGCGGGCTGGCGCAGCAGCAGATCAGCGTCGAGGTGCCGGCCGAGCGGCTGCAGGGCCTGTCGCTGTCGCTGGATCAGGTCGCCGAGCGGGTCCAGGGCATGTCCCGGGACCTGCCCGCCGGCATCCTGGGCCAGCAGGACAGCGCCCGGGAGCTGCGCTCACTGGAGCAGCGCCGTGACCCGCTGGCCTTCGAGAGCCTGCCGATCCTCAGCGGCGACCGGGTCCAGCTGCGGCTGGGGGATATCGCGACGATCCGGCAGGAGCCAAGAGAGGGGCAACTGCGCCTCAGCCGCGATGGCAGGTCGGCGGTGGAGATGCAGTTGCAGCGTGCCGAGAGTGGCGACTCCCTGGCGGCGGCCAGGGTGCTCGATGAGTGGCTGGCCGAGACCCGGCCGCAGCTGCCGCCGAGCGTCGAGCTGGAGGTGCACGACGAGTCCTGGCAGCTGATCGACGAGCGCATCTCGCTGCTGATCAGCAACGGTGCCGGCGGCCTGCTGCTGGTGGTGATCCTGCTCTACTTCTTCCTGCCGGCGAGGGTGGCGCTATGGGTGGCCATCGGCATTCCCACCGCCTTCATGGCGGCCCTGGGGGTGTTCTGGGGCATCGGCGGCTCGATCAACATGATGTCGCTGTTTGCCTGATCATGGCCTTGGGGTGATCGTCGACGATGCCATCGTGGTGGGCGAGGACGCGGACGCCCACCATCGCGCAGGGGAGGCGCCACGGCATGCCTCGGCGGGGGCGGCACGGCGCAT
>NZ_AZQX01000296.1:0-13443 GCF_000568385.1 Halomonas sp. BC04 | reverse complement strand
GCTATGTCGCACTCACAGGATCACGCGCTTCGCGCTGTTCGACCAGTTTCCCTGGACGCACCACTGCGAATGCGGCGTCCTGCTGGAGCGATACGCCACCTGAGTTGATCAGGGCAGCACTGCGCACTCTGGCAATGTCAAGTAGCAGATCGTCATATGGCGATGCCCAAGCGGCATGCACCATGAGAAGGCTGGCAAGTCAGTAGGGTACGCGCCGGGGCTGCAGTAAGCTTGGCACCACGAGGCCAGTTGGCCGCGGTGAATCTACCCCAGGGCCGTAATGCTGCGGCTCCAGGCAGCCGAGGTGAGGGATGCAATACGAGACGATCGAGGCAGGCAGGCAGGATATTCTCAAGCAGTTGCGTGAGCGCCTGGATAGCCGTCTGGAGAAGGAGCGGGCCGAGGAAGTGGAAGCCTTCGCCCGCTATTTCTACGCAACAGTGCCGCTGGAAGACCTGGCCGATCGCCGGCTGGACGATCTCTATGGTGCCACCCTGTCGGTCTGGCACTTCATCCAGCAGCATGACCCTGCCTCGCCCAAGGTGCGGGTCTTCAACCCCGATTTCGAAGAGCACGGCTGGCAGTCTTCACATACCTTCGTTGCCGTCCTGCACGAGGACATGCCGTTTCTGGTCGACTCGGTGAGGATCGAACTCAACCGTCGCGGCCTCACCGTGCATGCCATCCATAATTCCGTAATGGCGGTGGAGCGCGACGCCGAACACAAGCTGAGGCGAGTCTGTTCCACGCGAGACGAACAGGCACCCGACTATCGGGAGTCCTTGATCGCCATCGAGATCGATCGCCATTCGACCCCCGCCATGCTGGCGGATATCGAGTGCGCACTCCACGATGTGCTGCGCGACGTGCGTATCGCCGTGGGTGACTACGAGGCGATGAGCGACCGTGCGCGGGATGCCATTGCTGAGCTTCGCGACCGCTGTCCCGACCAGGTCGACCCCGGCGATCATGAGGAGGCCATTGCGTTCCTCGAGTGGCTGGTGCGGGACAACTTTACCTTCCTGGGCTATGACGAATACACCATCGAGTCCGGCGCCGACGGAGATCGTCTGACCAGGGTCCCGGGCAGTGAGCTGGGCGTGTTTCGTCTCGAGCTGCCGCGTTATCAGGAGCGCATCCGTACGGAGCTGGGCGTCGAGGGCAATCGCTTCGTGCTGGTGCCCCAACTGCTCTCCTTCGCCAAGAGCGCCCATCATGCCCGTGTGCATCGGCCGACCTATCCGGACTACATCTCCGTCGATCGCTACGATGACCAGGGCCGGGTGATCGGAGAACACCGTTTCCTGGGGCTGTTCACCTCCACCGTCTACAATGAGTCACCCCGCAATATTCCGTTGCTGCGGCGCAAGCTCAAGGCGGTAATGGAGATTGCCGGCTTCAACCCCAAGGGGCATAACGGCAAGCAGCTGCTACAGATCCTCGAAGTCTATCCGCGTGACGACCTGTTCCAGATCGATACCCAGGAACTGGCCAGGACGGCGCTGGGCATCCTCGATATACGCGAACGCCGCCGGGTGCGCATCTTCGTGCGTACTGACCATTCCGGGCGCTTCCACTCCTGCCTGGTCTTCGTGCCGAGGGACGTATTTTCCACCGACCTGCGCCTGCGCATCCAGCAGCTGCTCTGCGAGGAGCTCGACGCTACCTTCGGGGATTTCAATACTTACCTCTCCGAGTCGGTACTGGCTCGAATCCAGTTCATCCTGCGCTTCAACAACAATGTGCCACGGGAGGTGAACCTCAAGCGTCTCGAGGCCAAGATCGCCCAGTTGGCCCGCAGCTGGCGCGATGAGCTGCAGGAAGCCATGATCGAGGGCTTCGGCGAGGAGCGGGCCAATCAGCTGATGGATCGTTTTCGCGACGCCTTCCCCGCCAGCTATCGCGAAGACTTCGGTTCCCGCACGGCCGTCTTCGACCTGCAGCACCTGTTCGAGCTCGATGAGGGCGAGCCCCTGGCGCTGTCGCTCTATCGCCTGGTGGAGGAAGAGGGTAGCGGCGTCAATCTCAAGCTGTTCCAGCGCGATCGTCCGATTCCGCTCTCCGACGTCCTTCCGGTGATGGAGAACCTGGGGTTGCGGGTCATTGGCGAGCGCCCCTATGAGATCAACACCCCGGATGTCCGTTATCTGCTGCACGACTTCGACCTCGAGCATCACACCAGTACCGAGGTCAGCCTGCAGCAGATGCGCGAGCCCTTCATCGAGGCATTTCGGCGGATCTGGGTCGGTGAAGCGGAGAACGACTCCTTCAATCGCCTGATCATCGTTGCCAACCTGGATTGGCGTGAAGTGGCGATGCTGCGTACCTATGCGCGCTACATGAAGCAGATCCGATTCGGCATGTCCCAGGACTACATCGCGGCGACCCTCGCCAATCATCCTGATATCACCCGTGAGCTGGTCAAGCTCTTCGCGCTGCGCTTCGATCCGGTTCACCGGCCGGACGAGGAGGAGGTGAATGCCTGCATCGAGCGTATCGTCCGCCACCTCGATGGTGTGGCCAGCCTCAACGACGACCAGCTGCTGCGGCGCTACATGGAGCTGATCCAGGCGACGCTGCGGACCAACTACTACCAGCGCAGTACAGAGGGGCGCGCCAAGGACTATATCGCCTACAAGCTCGATCCCCGGCGGATCACCGGGATACCCAAGCCTTGCCCTGCCTTCGAGATATTCGTCTGCTCGCCGCGGGTGGAGGGAGTACACCTGCGCGGTGGCAAGGTGGCTCGCGGCGGCCTGCGCTGGTCTGACCGGCATGAAGACTACCGGACCGAGGTGCTGGGCCTGGTCAAGGCGCAGCAGGTCAAGAATGCCGTGATCGTGCCGGTGGGCGCCAAGGGCGGCTTCGTCTGCAAGCGCATGCCCGAGGGGGCCGATCGCGACACTCTCCAGCAGGAGGGCATCGCCTGCTACAAGACCTTTATCCGTGCTCTGCTCGATGTCACCGACAACCGGGTGGGCAGCGAGGTGGTGCCGCCGAAAAACGTGGTGCGCCACGACGATGACGACGCCTACCTGGTGGTGGCGGCCGACAAGGGCACTGCGACCTTCTCGGATATTGCCAACGAGATATCCGCCGAGTACGGCCACTGGCTGGGCGACGCCTTCGCCTCCGGCGGGGCCAACGGTTATGACCACAAGAAGATGGGCATCACCGCTCGTGGCGCCTGGGAATCGGTAAAGCGCCACTTCCGCAGCCTGGGGCTGGATACCCAGCGCGAGGAGTTCAGCGTACTCGGCATCGGCGACATGGCCGGCGACGTCTTCGGCAACGGCATGCTGCTATCCGACAAGATCCGCCTGGTGGGCGCATTCAATCACCTGCATATCTTCGTCGACCCCAACCCGGATGCCGCCACTACCTTCGCCGAGCGTCAACGCCTCTTCGCCATGCCGCGCTCGAGCTGGGAGGATTTCGATACCAGCCTGATTTCCGAAGGTGGCGGGGTCTTCAAGCGCAGCGCCAAGTCGATCACGATAACGCCGCAGATGAAGGAGGTCTTCGGCATCTCCGAGGACCGGCTGTCGCCCAACGACCTGCTTCGTGCCATGCTGCGCTCGCCGGTCGACCTGCTGTGGAACGGGGGGATCGGCACCTACGTCAAGGCCAGTGACGAGACCGACAGCGAGGTCGGCGACAAGGCCAACGATGCGCTGCGCATCAACGGTCGGGAGTTGAAGTGTCGCGTGGTCGGTGAGGGCGGCAACCTGGGCCTAACCCAGCGTGGGCGCATGGAAGCCGCCGAAAATGGCGTGAAGGTCTTTACGGACTTCATCGACAATGCCGGCGGGGTGAACTGCTCGGACCATGAGGTCAACATCAAGATCCTCATCGATGAGGTGGTCAAGCGCGGCGACATGACCGACAAGCAGCGCAACCAGTTGCTCGCCGACATGACCGAGGAGGTCGCCGACCTGGTGATTCTCGATAACTATCGCCAGACCCAGGCGATCTACCTGTCGCAGATGCTGTCCCAGTTCGGTATCGGGCCCTACCGCCGCTTCATCAGCGAGCTGGAAGCCCAGGGGCACCTGGACCGGGAGCTGGAGTTCCTGCCGATGGACGATGTGATCCAGGAGCGTGCCAGTACCGCGCAGGGAATGACGCTACCGGAGCTGTCGGTATTGATCTCCTACTCGAAGAGCGTGCTCAAGGGCGACGTGCTCGCTTCCGACGTGCCCGACGATCCCTATATCCAGCAGTACCTGGAGCGGATCTTCCCGCCGGTCCTGGTCGAGCGTTTCCGGGACGAGATGTACGATCACCGCCTGAAGCGGGAGATCGTCACGACCCAGGTGGCCAACGACCTGGTCGATCACATGGGCATCGTCTTCGTGCGTCGCCTGATCGACTCCACCGGGGCCAGCCGTGCCGATATCGCCCGTGCCTATATCGTCGCCCGGGACAGCTTCCAGCTGGCCGACACCTGGGAGCAGATCGAGGCTCTGGACAATCAGGTGCCGAGCGACATCCAGTACGCCATGATGCTCGACCTGATGCGCCTGATCCGTCGCACCACCCGCTGGTTCCTCCGCCAGCGGCTGGGGCTCTCCACCCGGGATGCCATCGAGTACTTTGCCCCCCGCGTGGCTCAGCTTCAGGAAGGCATCGGCGAGCTGCTGCGCGGCGAGGAGCATGAGCGCTGGGAGCTCAAGCGTAACGAGCTACTCGAGGCGGGTGTGCCGGAGGGGCTGGCCTGCACCGTGGCGGCGGCGGGTAGCCTGTACGGGGCGCTGGGCGTCATACAGGCGGCACGTCAGAGCGATGAGAAGCCGCAGCGCGTCGCCGAGGTGTTCTACGAGATCGGCAGCCGGCTGGAGCTTCCGTGGATGATCCAGCAGGTGACCAACCTCGAGGTGGGTGACAGCTGGCAGGCCCAGGCCCGCGAGACCTTCCGCGACGATATCGACCGCCAGCAGCTGGCGCTGACAGTCAGCGTGCTGAAAACGGATGATGGTCGCGAACCGGAGGAGCGGGTCGACAACTGGCTGCAGATGCACAGCTCCCTGCACGAGCGCTGGTGTCGTTTGATCGCCGAAGTGCGTAGCGGCGGCAGCCAGGCCAGCTTCCCGCTGTTTGCCGTGGCGGTCCGTGAGCTGGTCGACCTGGCGGAGAGCAACGGCGAGAGCTGAACCTGTCTCGCCATCACGCCTCTCCTGCTCTCAAGGCAACGAACCCCGCTACGGCGGGGTTCGTCGTCATGGGCGGTCGGCGCTGCTATAATCGCGCCCGCCTGACCCCTTGATCCCTGGAGATGCCCATGTATGCGCTTGCCCGTTCGATCCTGTTTCGACTCGATGCCGAAACCGCACACGGGTACGCACTTTCGGCCCTGGAACTGGCGCACCGCCTGAAGTTGGCATCGCGGCTTGGTGGTGCGCGGGTCGACGATCCGGTGGAGTTGATGGGACTGCGGTTTCCCAACCGGGTGGGGCTGGCGGCGGGGCTGGACAAGAACGCCGACCACCTCGATGCCCTGGGGGCACTCGGTTTCGGTTTCGTCGAGGTAGGAACCGTCACGCCGCGGCCACAGGAGGGCAATCCCAGGCCTCGCCTGTTTCGTCTGCCGGAGCAGCGGGCGATCATCAATCGCATGGGCTTCAACAATGCCGGCATCGACCATCTGGTGGCCCAGGTGCAGAAGAGCCGCTTCGACGGCATCATCGGCATCAATATCGGCAAGAACCTGACTACCCCGGTGGAGCAGGCAGTGGACGACTACCTGGTCTGCCTGGAAAAGGCGCACGCCCACGCCCACTACGTGACCGTCAATATCTCGTCGCCCAATACGCCAGGGTTGCGCAACCTTCAGTTCGGGGAGCACCTGGACGCCCTGCTGGGCACGCTGCGCGAAGCCGGCAGCCGACTGGACCAGCAGGCGGGGCGCCGGGTACCCCTGGCGGTCAAGATCGCGCCGGACATGACGCCCGAGGAGGTGGGGCTGGTTGCCGCCAGCATCTCGGCCAACGGCATCGACGCAGTCATCGCCACCAACACCACCGTGTCGCGGGACGCCGTTGCCGGGCTGACGCATGCTGACGAGCAGGGGGGGTTGTCGGGACGCCCCGTCTTCGAGTCCTCCAATCGCGTCATTCGAGAGTTGCGCCGACATTTGCCCGAGTTGCCCATCGTCGGCGTGGGAGGTATCGACAGCGGCGAGGCGGCCGTGGCCAAGGTGGCGGCCGGTGCCGATCTGGTCCAGCTCTATTCGGGCTTCATCTATCGCGGCCCGGCCCTGGTGGGGGAGTGTGCCGAGGCACTCAAGGCGTCGCGTGGCTGAGTGGAATGCGATGAGTGGGGTGCGAAAGGGAACGGCAAGAAAAAAGCCCGCGAAGCGACTCACGGGCTTGTGTCGTCACCGCCTCGGACAGGCGGCAAGGGACGGTCGATTGGGTGGAAAGATTCGTTACAACACCATGGGGTTCTTGTGAATGCCGGAGACGCCGGTCATGCCGGCCCACTGATCCCCACGGCCTTCACGCCAACCACTCATCCAGTATTCACGTATATTGACATCCTGACTGGGACAGTCGTCGCGGGAGCGCCCGGAAATGCCTGCCTTGTAGCCATGGAGGTAGGCGCGCTGGAAGCGATCACGTTTCTGTCTTTTCATCGGATGACCTCTCGTAAAGGTACCAATTTGGGGCGTACGACATGTACGACCCGACGTTCCACCGCCCGCATAACCGTGTCAAACGGCAGAGCGAATGGGTGCAAGTCCAAACAGGGCTCGCCAAGAGAACGCATGCATCCTTACAGTAGCTACTAAGACTAGTCTTAGCCCATTTCGGGTGTCATTGTCGACCTATCTTTCGTCAAAAGCCGGACTCAATTTTGTAACAAAAGGAACATGCCCGACCCGAGGCTTAGTCTGAAAAGTCGGCGAGCGAAGGACAGACAAGGCTAAAATCGGCGAAAAGACGGAGTTTACGGGGTGTAAATGAGTACTTTGAGCCTATTTTTAACGCCGTATGGCCGAGCGCAGCCAGTTTTCGGACAGAGCCAAGGGGTGGGAACGACACCATGAGCGAGCCATTGAATACCAATACCCACGCCTTCCTGGCCACCTGTCCCAAGGGATTGGAAGAGCTGCTGGCCGACGAGCTCCGTGCCCTGGGTGCCGAGCCATTCAAGACCACCGTGGCCGGCGTGCACTTCCAGGGTGACCTCGCCGCCGCCTATCGCGCCTGCCTCTGGTCGCGCCTGGCCAATCGCATCGTACTTTGCCTGGCGCGAGAGGAGGGCATCGAGAGCCCCGACTCGCTGCGCCAGGCGGTGACCACCGTGGACTGGGCCCAACACCTGCGATCCGGTGCCACGCTGGCGGTGGATTTCCATGGCCGCTCGGAGCAGATCCGCCATACCCGCTTCGGTGCTCAGACCGTCAAGGATGGCGTGGTCGATGCCCTGCAGACCGCGGAAAGGCCGCGCCCGGACGTCGACCTGAAGGAGCCGGACCTGCGCCTCTATGCTCACCTGCATCGCGGCCGGCTGACCCTGGGCGTGGACCTCTCCGGGGAGAGCCTGCATCGCCGTGGCTACCGACGGGACGTCGGCCATGCGCCACTGAAGGAGAACCTCGCCGCTGCCCTGTTGATGCGGGCCGGCTGGCCCGAGCGGCTGCGGGCCGGTGAACACCTGGTGGACCCCCTTTGCGGTGCCGGCACCCTGTTGATCGAGGCGGCGCTGATGGCCGCCGACATGGCGCCCAACCTGGCGCGTGTACGTTTCGGCTTCGATGGCTGGGCAGGGCATGACAATGAGCTTTGGCTCGAACTCAGGCGCGAGGCCGAGGCCCGGGCCAGCATCGGGCGCAAACGCTGCCGGAACCGACTATTCGGCTTTGACCAGAGCCCGCCGGCGCTGGCGGCGGCCAAGGCCAATGCGATGCGGGCCGGCATTCCGGCCCTTGTCACCTTCAAGGGCGCCTCCCTGGAGCAGCTGCAGCGCCCCGCCGAGCTCGATGCGGCGGCGCGGGGGCTGGTGATCGCCAACCCCCCTTATGGCGAACGTCTGGGAGAGTTGCCCGAGCTGGTGGCGCTCTATGCCGAACTGGGCGAGGGGGTGCGCCGAGCCTTTCCCGGGTGGCGGCTGGCGGTCTTTACCGGCAACCCCGATCTCGGCCATCGCATCGGGCTGCGGGCCGACAAGCAGTACTCGCTGAAGAATGGGCCGCTCGATGCCAAGCTGCTGCTGATGAACGTGACGGCAGCCACCGCCGATGCGGATGCCCCGGTGAAGCCGGAAGGGCAGCCGCGCAGCGACGGGGCGCAGATGTTCGCCAACCGCCTGGAGAAGAACCGCAAGCGGCTGAAGAAATGGCTCAAGCAGAGTGGTGAGAGCTGCTATCGGCTCTATGATGCCGACATGCCGGAGTATGCCCTGGCGGTGGATGTCTACGGGGATCGGGTGCACGTGCAGGAGTACGCGCCGCCGCGCTCGGTGAACGCCGCCCAGGCGCAGAAGCGGCTGTTCGATGCCCTGCAGGTGATTCCCGAGGTGCTGGAGGTGGATGCCGGCCAAGTGGTGATCAAGCGCCGGGAGAAGCAGAGTGGAAAGGAGCAGTATCGCAAGCAAGCCAGCAGCGGGGAGCGCTTCCAGGTGCGTGAGGGGCGGGCCCGGCTGTGGGTCAACCTGCGCGACTACCTCGATACCGGCCTGTTTCTCGACCACCGTCCGGTGCGGCGCATGCTGGCCGAGATGGCGCACGGTACGCGCTTTCTCAACCTGTTCTGCTATACCGGCGCGGCCACGGTTCAGGCGGCCCTGGGTACGGAGGAGGCGGGCGGCGCGTCGGACAGCATCAGCGTCGATCTTTCCAATACCTACCTGGATTGGGCGCGGGACAACTTTGCCTTGAACGGGCTCGACCCGGCACGGCATCGGGTAGTGCGTGACGACTGTCTGCGCTGGCTGGAAACCGCCAGGGCCCAGTTCGACCTGATCTTCCTCGACCCGCCGACCTTCTCCAACTCCAAGAAGATGGACGGGACCCTGGACGTGCAGCGCGACCATGTTCGGCTGTTGGAACTGACGATGGCGCGCTTGGCCCCCGGCGGTACCCTGGTGTTCTCCAACAACCAGCGTCGCTTCCAGCTCGATCCGGAACTGACCGAGCGCTATGCGGTGCAGGATATCTCGGCGAAGACATTCGATCCGGATTTCCAGAGGCGCCCTGACCTGCATCACTGCTTCCTGATTCGCCACCGGGAGGTCGCATGATCCGGCTGAGGCTCTATACCACCCTGGGTTGCCATCTCTGTGAGGAGCAGGAATCACTGCTGGCCCTGCTGCTGCGCGGCGAATATCGCCTCGAGAAGGTCGAGATCAGCGAGAACGAGGCACTCATGGAGCGCTACGGGGTGCGCATTCCGGTACTGGCGGACGAGGCGGGCGAGGAGCTGGACCGCGGTTTCGAGCCGCCTCTTCTGGCGGCCTGGCTGGCCGAGCGCGGCTGGCTGGATGAGGCCGCCTGGCAGTCTCTCAGGCGCCAGATGGGGGGCGAGGCCGGTCCTCGCGAGGTGAAGGGCACCGTCATGCGCGGCGGCCGGCGCTATCTGGGCTGAATGGTTGCGTTGACATAGCGGACATCAGCTCTCTCTCTTGGAGTGGTGTGGCGCCCCCACATTGTGACAACTTGGTGGCATAAGCACGATGGCGCGGGGGGTGGATATGAATGCACCACAGCGCAGGCCGTGGCGGCAGGTCGTGCTGGGTGGCATGTTGTTGGCATTGGCCGGCACTGCCCTGTCAGCTGGCGATATCGGGCTGACCGAGGAAGAGCGGAAGTTCCTCAGGGAGAACGAACCCATCGTGTTCGTCAGCCAGACCGGCTACCCCCCCTTTGAATTCGTCGATGCCAACCAGCAGCGCCGTGGCATGATGGTGGAACTCGCCCAGTGGATTGCCACCGAGGCCGGCTTTCATGCCCAGTTCACCGATACCGTCTTCCAGCAAGCGCAGCAACGGCTGCTGAGTGGAGATGCCGATGTCCTGACCAGCTTTTTCTTCAGCGAGGCCAGGGACCGTGAGTTCGATTTCACCCAGACCGTCTTCCTGGTGCCCGCGTCAATTTTCGTTGCCGCGCAGCGACCCGACATCGCCCTGGTGTCGGACCTTGATGGCAGGCGCGTGGCCACGCAGCGCGGCGACTACGCCAAGGAGTACCTGGCCTCGCTGGATATCGAACTCGAACTGATCCAGACCGACGACTTCGCCAGCGCGGCGCGAGCTGTGATCGACGGTGATGCCGATGCCATGGTGGGAGACGAGCAGATCGTTCTCTACTACCTGTACAGCAGCGGCCTTCATGAGCTCATGAAACGGGTTGGCGAGCCGCTGTATGTGGGCCTGAATGCGATGGCAGTCGTGGAAGGCAACCATCTGCTGCAGTCGATCCTGAACAAGGGGGTCGAACATGCCCGCACCAGTGGGACGCTCGATCGCCTGCAGGAGAAGTGGGTGGGTGTTGAGCTGCCCGGGGCTGGATTCCATTGGCACGATTACTGGCATTACGGGGTGGGCCTGGCGTTGCTTGTCATGTGGGTCGTGGGCTGGAACGTCAGGTTGCGGCATCTGGTTTCGCGCAAGACAGCCCAGCTCGAGCTCGCGGCCAGCGTGTTTCGACACGCTCGCGAGGGCATCATCATGACTGATGCCCAGGGCGCCATTCTCGATACCAACGATGCCTTTACCCGTATCACTGGCTACTCCAGGGACGAGATTCTCGGCAAGAATCCCCGCTTGCTGCAGTCGGGGCACCAGGGCGATGCTTTCTACCGGCAGTTATGGGAAGACTTGCTCGAACAGGGCGCCTGGGAAGGAGAGCTCTGGAACCGGCGCAAGAACGGTGAGGTGTTTCCGGAGCTGCTGACCATCTCGAAGGTGAGCGACAAGCAGGGAAAGACGTCGCACTTCGTCGGCATCTTCACTGACATCAGCCGGCAGAAGGAGTACGAGCGACAGCTCCAGAGCATGGCCTTCTATGACAGCCTGACAGGGCTGCCGAACAGAGCGCTGCTTGCAGACAGGTTGAGTCAGGCCATGGTGTCGGCGCGTCGAAACGGCTGCAAGGTGTCGCTGGCCTACATCGACCTGGATGGCTTCAAGGAGATTAATGACCGGCTTGGGCACGAGTTTGGTGATCGTGTGCTCGTGACCATTGCCGAGCGTTTGACGCATGCCCTGCGCGAAGCCGATACGGTGGCCCGGTTCGGTGGCGATGAGTTTATCCTGGTTCTGCCTGGGCAGAGTGATGTGGCAAGCGTGAGTACGCTCATCGCCCACCTGCTTGGCCATATCGCGGAACCGATAGAGATAGAGGGAACCTGCTTGTATGTATCGGGTAGTGTCGGCGTGGTTCACTTCGACCCCGAAGACGACATCGAGCCAGAGCAGCTCATACGCCAGGCCGACCAGGCCATGTATCAGGCCAAGCAGGCCGGCAAGAACCGCTTCCACGTCTTCGATGCCGAGCACGATCGGGCGGTGCGGGGGCATCACGAGAGTCTCGAGCGCATTCGTGACGCCCTGGCCAACGACGAGTTCGTGCTTCACTACCAGCCCAAGGTCAACATGTCGACGGGGGAAGTGATCGGCGTGGAGGCACTGATACGCTGGCAGCACCCCCAGCGAGGCCTATTGGCGCCAGCCGCCTTCCTTCCCGCCATCCAGCAGCATCCGCTGGCCATCGACCTGGGCGAGTGGGTACTGGCCCGGGCCCTTGGTCAGTTCGAGGCCTGGGTGGCCACCGGCATCAGGCTACCGGTGAGCATCAATATCGATGCCATTCACCTCCAGCAGGCTGACTTCGTCGCGCGTTTGCGTGCCGAGGTCGAGCGCCATCCCAGCGTGATGCCCGGCGATCTCGAACTCGAGGTGCTCGAGACCAACGCATTCAGCGATGTCGCCCATGTGACCTCGGTGATGCAGGCATGCCGCGAGTTTGGCGTCGACTTTGCGATCGATGATTTTGGCACGGGTTATTCATCGCTGACATACCTTCGCCACCTTCCCGCCAGCGTCCTCAAGGTAGACCAAAGTTTCGTCCGCGATATGCTCGACGACCCGGAAGACCTCACGATGCTCGAGGGCGTGCTTGGGTTGGCCGTAGCATTTCGCCGCGAGATCGTAGCCGAGGGGGTCGAGACCCTGCTGCATGGACGCTTGCTGCTGGCCATGGGCTACCAGTTGGGCCAGGGATACGCCATTGCACGGCCCATGCCGGCAGACTCGATACCGGGGTGGCGGGATACCTGGCGCCCCGACGCCTCCTGGTATCAGCGGCAGCGTGCCGGGCCAGAGGAGCTGCGGGCCATATATGCCATGGTCGATCATCGCGCCTGCGCTGCCGGCATGCTGCAATATCTCAGCGGCGAGCGGCCCGATCGGCCGAAGGCGAACTGCACTCATTGCCGCTTGGCGCAGTGGCTGGCCCCCCTTGGCCGTGACCAGGGCCAGGAGGGGCCGGGCATGGGGCGGATCGCCAGGCTCCATGCCACCTACGACCGGCTCGCCCAAGAGGCGCTGATACTCAAGGAGGACGAAGGTCACGAAGGGGCCAGGCAGCATACCCGTCAGGTGGCGGAGGTCAGCGAAGAGTTGCAGGATCAGCTGCAGTACTGGATAGACGAGAGGGGTGTGCCGGAGAGGGGCTACAGCGAATCCAGCAGGGAGAGCTGATGGACGGCCGCTTGTCCCTCGGCGCTTTCGGCCTCGACCTCAAGCACCTTGCGCAGGCCCCGGGAGGCCTGGATGGTGGCTTCGTCTCCCAGCCACATCATGGCCTGGTCATGATCGTCGGCAAGCATATGCTTCAAGCCACCGAACTGGGTGCCGATCTGCCCCCAGGCGCGGCTGAAAATCCAGTCTCCGAACATGTCCTGGTGGATATGCACCAGCACATAGTCATGGTTACTTTCCCAGCGGATGATCACGAAGCTCCAGCAAGTCAGGGGTCGCCGGGTAGCGGCGTGCCAATGTCAGGTGGCGGTATTGTAAGGGTTCGAGCAGACTGGGCAAGTACCGTAGCAAGGAGAGTTCGCGTGAGAATTGTGGTCGATGCCAACGTGCCCGCCGCCGACGCCTGTTTCGGCGGGCTGGGCGAGTTGATTCGCCTGCCGGGGCGCGAGATCGATGCCGCGGCGCTGCGCGATGCCGATGCCGTGGTGGTGCGCTCCATCACGCGTATTGATGAGGCGGTGGTGGAGGCGGCCATGAGCGGCAGGTCACGACTACGCTTCGTCGGCACCTGTACTATCGGCACCGACCACGTGGATACACGGGCTCTTGCCCGCCACGGGGTCGGCTTCGCCAGTGCGCCGGGCTGCAATGCCGAGGCGGTGGTCGACTACGTGCTGGGCAGCCTGTTGACCCTGGCTGAGCGCCAGGACTGGCGGCTGGCCGAGCGTCGCGTGGGCATCG
>NZ_AZQX01000295.1:0-8065 GCF_000568385.1 Halomonas sp. BC04 | reverse complement strand
GACATCGAGCCGCCCTACCGTCTGCAGTCGATCGACCCTGGCAGGTCGATCAGATCGATTGCCCGGGGATAGAGCCCGCGCCGGCGCTGCACTCCACGCCAGCCGGCTTGTTCAACATGACATAGCGAAGCCCGACCAGCACCAGGGGCTCATCCTCCCAGCACACCCGGTCCTGCTCGCCGATCTGCAGCGCCGGTTGCTTGATCACTTCGCCATTGACGGTGACCTCGCCCCGATGAAGGGCCTTCTTTGCCAGGCTGCGGGTCAAGTCAGTGGTTTCGGAAAGAAATCGATCCAGCCGCATCAGAAACCGACCCCATCGGCAACATTGAAATGATCGGCATCCCGCCAGGCCGGAAACTTCTCGCGGAAGGCATCGAGTTCGGACCGGGACAGCACTCCAGTCTTGATGAATGGCTGGTCCCGGGGCTCATCGATCACCGCCTCACCCTTGAAGTCCACCAGCATCGAGTCGCCGGCATAGGCCATGCCATTGGCGTCTTCCCCCACGCGGTTGACGCCGATCACCGGGCACAGGTTCTCGATCGCCCGTGCCTGAAGCAGAATGCGCCAGGGATGACGTCGCGGAGCCGGCCAGTTGGCCACGCAGAGCAGGGCATCGTATTCGAAATGTTCATTCGCAGCGGGCTGCTGGCGCAGCCAAACCGGGAATCGCAGGTCATAGCAGACGCTCAGCAGAATGCGAAAGCCCTTGAGGGTGACGATCACTCGCTCGTGACCCATGGAGTAGCGCTCGTGCTCACCGGCCATGCGAAACAGGTGGCGCTTGTCGTAGTGGACACGACTGCCATCCGGGCGCGCCCAGATCAGGCGATTGTAATAGTGATCGCCTTCCACCACGGCCACGCTACCGGTAACCACACAGCCACGATCGATGGCCTGCCGCTGGATCCAGGCCACGGCGCGGCTCTCCTCCATGGGCTCGGCCATTTCACGGGAATTCATGGTGAAGCCGGTCGAGAACATCTCCGGCAATACGATCAGGTCGGTTTGCGAACCATCGAGTCCGCCGAGTTCCTCTTCCAGCATGCGGCAGTTGGCATCCGGATCTTCCCAGCGCAGGTCACACTGCACCAGCGTCGTACGCAAATCGCTCATATCGGCTTCCCTTGGGTGAATCGCCACCCCCACAGCCTAACTCAGCAGGGCTGCGCCGTCAGCCGGGGCTTGCAGCAACCATGGAAACACGACGGATAGCCTGCTAAGTTACTGCTTTCTCCAAGAGAACATGGAATGTCCACCAAGCCCTTTACCGATCCGGAAGCCGCCAAGGGTGTTGCCTTTGGCCTGACTGCCTATGTCATGTGGGGCTGCTTTCCACTGTTCTTCGCCCTCTTCCAGGGTGTGCCCGCTTTCGAGGTTCTGATCCACCGCATCATCTGGTCCTGTCTCTTCCTGGTGGGTCTGGTCACGGTGATGAATCGCTGGCGCCCGATACGCCAGGCACTGTCCGAGCCAAGACGACTCGGACGCGTGCTCGGCTGCGCCGTGCTGATCGCCATCAACTGGGGGCTCTACATCTATGCGGTGGAGACGCGCCAGGTCTTCCAGGCCAGCCTGGGCTATTTCCTGACGCCGCTGGTCAATGTGGCACTCGGCATGCTGGTCCTGCGTGAGCGCATGGCCGGGTTGCAGAGCCTGGCCGTACTGATCGCCGCGACGGCCATCGTCATACAGCTGATACTGTTGGGCGAGCTGCCGTGGATCAGCCTGAGTCTGGCACTCTCCTTCGGCACCTACGGCCTGTTACGCAAGCAGGTTCCCCTGGATGGCCTCTCGGGTCTCTTCGTGGAAACCCTGCTGCTGCTTCCCCTGGGCTGATGGCGCTTTCCTGGTTGTCGATGGCCGATCTCTCCCATTTTCTCGACACGTCTCGGACCACGCTGCTGCTGATAGCCAGTGGAGTGATCACCGCCCTGCCCCTGCTGGCCTTTGCCGGTGCCGCCCGTCGGCTACGGCTGGCAACGCTGGGTTTTCTGATGTACCTCAACCCTACCATCCAGTTTTTCATCGCCCTGCTGGTATTTCGTGAGCCGCTATCATTGATCCAGCTGGCCACCTTCGTGCTGATCTGGGCCAGCCTTGTGCTCTACTCCTGGTCGGCCTGGCACTCCCGGGAGCGCGCGCCCCTGTCACCTGCAGGGCATCAGTCGGACTGATGGAATGATGCTCTCGCCCGGTCAAGCCGCCTCGGGCTTGTAGCCGATACGGAAACCGCCCCAGTGCTTGCCAGCCACGTAGATCGGCACCGACAGATCGTGCATGATCTCACCGGTGTCGCGTTTGTAGGTCTGAAGCAGCAGCGTCTCCTCATGGGAACCGCAGCGCTGCCCGGTGGGATCCTCGTAGATACGACGGTTACGGCAGAACTTGAGGTCGTGGTCGTAGTCGCCGCTGGGTGGCTGGCTGACGCTCTGGTTGTGAGTCGGTATGTAGCCGCGGCGATCGATACCAATGGCATAGGCCACCCCTAGCTGCTCCAGCAGCGGCTCCTGGATGGCCGGGAAGTGTTCATCCGTGTAGCTGACGAAACCGGTCAAGTGCTGCGGGGGGTTGGTGCCGGGTATCGGCGTGTAGGTGGCATGAAAGAGTGTCTGTTCATCGAGCTCACCGCGCTTGATGGCCGATTCAAGCAGTGAACCGAGAGCGGCAGCGGCTTTGCGCGCCGCGCCGAACACCTGCTGGTGGCGCCCTTCCAGTCGCTGTTGAGCCAGCGCTCCATCGACGGCTTCTGCCCCCTCCATGAGCGAACGGGCCTGGGTCGCCAGTCCATGCATATCCCGATTACCTTGCTCGGTTTCGCTCTCCAGCGTCGTCAGCGTACCCGCCACCCTTTGAGAGTGCTGGTTGGTATCCTCCATGGCCTCGGCGATCGAACGGATCTCGCTTTCGACCTGATCGAAGTTGCCGGTCATCTCGGTGAGCTGTTCACCCACCTTGCTCATCTCCTTGGCACGATCGCCGACGCGCTGCATCAGATGACCGATGGTATCGACCACGCGATGGCTGCTGTCGCCGATATCACCCACCAGAGCCTCTACGTTGCGGGTGGCATCCGCCGTTCGCCCCGCCAGCTGACGCACCTCACCGGCTACCACGGCGAAGCCCCGGCCATGCTCGCCGGCACGGGCCCGCCTCGATCGAGGCGTTCAATGACAGCAAGTTGGTCTGTTCGGCGATCTCCTCGATCAACGAGGTGACATGGCGAACGCTATCGGCTTTCTGGCTCAACATGTTGAGCAGCTCAAGCGCCTCTTCCGAACGCTCGGCCAATGCCTGCATCTCCTCGATGACCTGGCCCAGCGCTTCGCGACTGACGTGACTGGCGTCCCGGGAGCGGCTGGCGAGGGTCGCCACGTTGGCCGCGCTCGCTGCCACCTGTTCGATGGCGGAGGTGATCGAGGCCATGCTGGCGGAAGCCTCGCGTACCGTGTGTCCCTGGCGATCCAGGCGCTGATCCATGCGGTCGGCATGATGCGACACTTCGGCCGAGGCAATGGCAGTGGTGCTGGCCTGGCGAATCAAGCATGGGCCATGCGCCGCAATGACAGGTAATCGCGAGTAGCCGGCAGCAGGGCCTTGATGCCCTGCGCCTCGAGGGCGGCGGCATTGGCATGATAGACACTGGCCATACCTGTCAGGGCCAGCAGGCCACCGGCCACCACACCCAGGACCAGGCCAAGGTAGGCTTGCCACCCTGAGCCGGGATCGTTCAACAGGGTAATCCCCGCGGCAAGAGAGACCGCGGCTAACAGAAACATCAGTATCCGCATGACGCCTTATCTCTTTGTTATTGGAAGTATCCAGAGAGTAGCGTCTTGCATGTCTCATTAGCATCCCCACTTTGGCCTGAGAGACCAAAGAAGAACTAAAGACGGTGAAAAGTCAGCCGATAAGACGGGGTCATCTCATCATGTGCCCCCGGAAGCTGGGCCACCCCATGAAGGGGCGGCCCGCACCCTCATGCCTGACTGGCGGAGAGCGCCTGCTCCAGGTCGGCGATGATGTCATCGACGTGCTCGATGCCGATCGACAACCGCACCATGTCCGCAGTCACCCCGGCCGCCTTCAGCTCCTCATCATTGAGCTGTCGGTGGGTGGTCGAGGCGGGGATCGACGAGCAGGTCTTGGCGTCGCCGATGTTGACCAGGCGCAGGATCATCCCAAGTGCATCGTAGAAGCGCGCTCCTGCTTCGCGGCCGCCCTGGATACCGAAGCTGAGGATGCCCGAGGCCTGTCCGTTCATGTAGCGCTGGGCCAGCTCGTGATCCTTGTGGCCGGGAAGGCCGGCATACTGGACCCAGTTGACCGCCGGATGCCCCTCCAGGTACTCGGCTACCTTGCGTGCATTGGCGCAGATACGCTCGATCCGCAACGACAGCGTCTCCAGCCCCTGCAGCAGATTCCAGGCGGCCTGTGCCGAAAGGGCGGCACCCATGTTGCGCAGAGGTACCACCCGGGCGCGAGCAATAAAAGCGGCTTCGCCCACATCACGGGTATAGCTCACCCCATGGTAGGAGACGTCGGGCTCGTTGAGCAGCGGAAAGCGCTGCGGATGGTCGGCCCAGGGAAACTTGCCGGAGTCGACAATGACACCACCCACCGTGGTGCCATGACCACCGATGTACTTGGTAGCCGAATGAATGACGATATCCGCCCCGTGCTCGATCGGCCGCCACAGGAAGGGCGTGGGCACGGTGTTGTCGACGATCACGGGCACACCATGGCGGTGGGCGGCCTCCGCCAGCTTCACCATGTCGACCACGCTGCCCGAGGGGTTGCCGACGCTTTCGCAGAAAACGGCCTTGGTGCGCGCATCGATCAGCGACTCGATGCCGGCGATATCATCCTTGTCGGCGAAGCGCACCTCGATGCCCTGTCGCGGCAAGGTGTGCGCAAACAGGTTGTAGGTGCCGCCGTACAGCTCGCTGATGGAGACGATATTGTCACCGGCCTCGGCGATGGTCTGGATGGCATAGGTGATCGCCGCCATGCCGGAGGCCACCGCCAGGCCTGCGATCCCCCCCTCCAGTGCGGCTACGCGTTGCTCCAGCACCGCACAGGTGGGATTCATGATGCGCGAATAGATGTTCCCCTCCACCTTGAGGTCGAACAGGTCAGCGGCATGCTGCGCGCTATCGAAGGAAAACGAGGTGGTCTGGTGGATAGGGACGGCCACGGCGTGCTGGTCGTCGGGAGAGTAGCCGTGGTGCAGGGCAATGGTTTCGGGCTTCATGGCAGATCCTGATGGATGGAAGAAACGGTTCAGTAATCCACCTGATGCTAACCAAGTCTCAACCCTACCACCAATATCGTTTAGTCTGGTGCCCTATACCCTGCTGCCGGCCCCGGCACCCAACCTCGAAGAGAACGGATGCTCAAGCGCTATCTGCCGATACTGACATGGCTGCCCCACTATAACCGCCGGCTGTGCGGCGCTGACCTGCTGGCCGGTGCGATCGTCACCATGATGGTGATACCGCAGTCCCTGGCTTACGCCATCCTTGCCGGCCTGCCGCCGGTGGTGGGTCTCTACGCAAGCCTGCTCCCGCTGTTGGCCTATACGCTGCTGGGCACCAGCCGGACGCTTGCCGTGGGCCCCGTCGCGATCATCGCGCTGATGACCGGGGCAGCCCTGAGCGATGTCGCCGCACCAGGCAGCACGGCTTATCTCCAGGCCGCCCTGGTGCTGTCGCTGCTCTCCGGGCTAATCCTGTTGATCATGGGTGCCCTTCGCATGGGCTTCCTGACCAACTTCCTTAGCCACCCGGTGATTGCCGGCTTCCTGTCCGCTTCCGGCATCCTCATCGCGGCCAGCCAGGCCGGCCACCTGCTGGGTATCGAGGCCACCTCCACGGCCCTCTTGCCAAGGATATCGGAGCTTGCCGCCGGACTGCCGCAAGCCCACCTGCCGACCCTGGCCATGGGCAGCGGATGCCTGCTTTTCCTGATCCTGCTTCGCCTACGCGGCAAACGCGCGCTGCGTGGACTCGGCCTGCCCGGCAACATGGCGGACCTGATCACCCGGGGAGGCCCCGTTCTCGCCGTGGTGGTGACCACCTGGATCACCTGGCGTTTCGACCTCGCCGCTCAGGGTGTGGCCGTCATCGGCGACATCCCACGTGGGCTGCCCCCCCTGACGATTCCCGGCTTCGATGGGTCACTATGGCGAGCCCTGTTGATTCCTGCCTTTCTGATCAGCGTGGTGGGCTTTGTGGAGTCCATCTCAATGGGACAGATGCTCGCCGCCAGGCGGCGTGAACGCATCTCCCCCAACCAGGAGCTGATCGGGCTAGGCGGAGCCAACCTGGCAGCGGCCTTCTCTGCCGGCATGCCCGTCACCGGGGGGCTCTCGCGCACGGTGATCAACTATGATGCAGGAGCCCGCACACCGCTTGCCGGCTTTTTTGCCGCCATCGGCATCGGCGCAGTCACGCTTTACTTCACCCCGGCCCTCTACCATCTGCCCATCGCCACTCTGGCCGCCACCATCACCGTGGCCATCCTGACCCTGGTGGACATTCCCATGATCCGCCAGACCTGGCGTTACTCCCGCAGCGACTTCTCCGCCATGGCGCTGACCATCCTGTTGACCCTGGTGGAAGGGGTGGAGGCCGGGATCATCAGCGGTGTCGCACTCTCCATCGGGCTTTTCCTCTATCGCACCAGCCGCCCCCACAGTGCATTGGTGGGCCGCATACCGGAGACCGAGCACTTTCGCAACGTCGAGCGTCACGACACCGAGACCGTCAGCCACCTGGCCCTGTTGCGCATCGATGAAAGCCTTTACTTCGCCAATGCCCGCTACCTGGAGGACACCGTCTACGACCTGGTCGCCACCCATCCCGAGCTCGAGCATGTCGTACTCATCTGCTCAGCGGTCAACCTGATCGACGCCTCCGCCCTGGAGAGCCTCGACGCCATCAACGGGCGCCTCTCCGACTCAAGGGTCACGCTGCATCTGGCCGAAGTGAAGGGGCCGGTCATGGACCAGCTGAAACGCAGCGACTTTCTCGACGACATGACCGGCCGGGTATTCCTCAGCACCTATGCAGCCTGGCGCGAGCTGTCACGCCCATCCGGTCCCATGAAGTGACAGCGCGGCCACGGATACCTCCTGATACGGGAGACGACTATACCTTGGTCGCATCTACCCATGTGCCGCAACCCTTACCTGCATCAGGTTTCTCTCCCCTTACGGTGATTTATCAATCGGTTGACGCCTGCGTTCCGCCAGGCGGACGGGGAAGCCCCACGACAAGCACAAGCATGCGTTGACACCGCGTCACTGCCTTATCTAGTATCGACTGCAGTTTCGGAATCAGATACCGCATAGCAAAACAACAATCGCATTTTTCACCAATGGAGTCGCCTTATGCGCCAGCTCTCCCGCTCACTCATCACCGCCGCCTTGCCGCTCTCGTTGCTGGCTGCCGGCGTTACTCAAGCCACCGAAGTGGATCTGCCGGGCACCATGGCATGGACCGCCTACGGCACCAATTCCAGCGGTTACGCCCAGGCCGTCGCCATCGGCAACATGCTGCAGAACCAGTACGGCACCTCGGTTCGCATCCTGCCGGGTGACAACGACGTCTCCCGCATGACCCCGCTCAAGCAGGGTCGCGTCGACCTCTGTGCCTGCGGCATTGCCAGCTACTACGGTGCAGAGGGCGTCATGATGTTCGCCGACCGCGACTGGGGCCCCCAGCCGATACGGGTGATCACCACCTCCACGGCTTCCTTCGGCCTGTCGCTGGCGGTGGCGGGGGATCTCGGCGTGGAAACCCCGGCCGACCTGAAAGGCAAGCGGATCGCCTACATCCGCGGTGACGACGCCCTGAACAAGGGCACGGAAGCCTATCTGGCCTTCGGTGGCCTCACCTGGGACGACGTGGAACGGGTCGATTACCCCGGCTATTCGCGCTCCTTCGACGGCATCATTGCCGGCAATGTGGATGCTTCCTTCACCACCACCGTCACGCCTCCCGCACAGCAATTGGCCAGCAGCCCCCGCGGCATCAGCTGGCCGGTGCTGGACCCGGAC
>NZ_AZQX01000294.1:0-6892 GCF_000568385.1 Halomonas sp. BC04 | reverse complement strand
CGCCGGGGCTCGGCGGGCGGGCATGGCAGAGGCCGCCGAGGCGGAGCGGGCCACGGGCTATGTGCTCGGCGGCATCAGCCYCTGGGGCAGAAGAAGCGCCTGCCCACCTTCCTGGACGAGAGTGCGGCGAGCTTCGCAGCAATCCATGTGAGCGGCGGCCGGCGCGGCCTGGAGATCCGCCTGGCGCCGGACGATCTGGTTCGACTGACCGGCGCAAGACTGGTACCGCTCGCCCGGCACTGACGTCACCCTGAGCCAAAAAACGACTATTGTGGTCACAGAGTCATGGCCCACTTGGCTGGGACATCCTATTTTGCCTGGAGCTGATCATGGCCATCCGCTATAACCTCTGGCTCGATCCCGACAACGTCGACCAGCACCGTGCGGTGGAAGAAGACCTGGAGCGCTACTTCATGGAGCGTTTCGCGGATTACCCCCACATCCGCTTGTTCGGGGCGGACCCCTACGATTATGATGCGCCGTTCAATCGCCTCTACGACGTATTGATGGCACGGGCCAATGAGTACTGCGAACGACGCTGGAAGGGCTATGTCCCCTCTCCCGAGCAGCTCAACCGGACCTTCTTCCGCGCCGTGGGCCGCTCCAACAAGTTCGTACGGGACCCAAGCGATGGTGATCCAGACCGATCAGACACCCGATGAGCGCCAGCTGGCCATCATCGCCCGCCAGTTGGGCCGGGCTCCCCGGGGCATCGAGGCCGTGGCCGCCACCGATGGCGAAGGCACACCACTGGTGCTGCGCATGGCACCCATTGTCGAGGGCAAGCCCTTCCCCACCCTCTACTGGCTCTGTTCCGAGCGCCTGAAAGTCGAGATCTCGCGCATCGAGGCCCGCGGGGTGATCAAGGTGCTGGAGACCCGGCTCCAGGAGGATGCCGACTTCCTGGCTGCCTATCACGCCAGCCATCGGAACTATGTCGAGGCACGCTGGCGTTACATGGAGCCGTCCCAGCGCGAAAGAGTCACCCAGCTCGGCTATGAAAGGGTCCTGCGCGAACGCGGCATTGGCGGCATCACCAACTGGGACCAGGTCCGCTGCCTGCATACGCAGTATGCCCACCACCTATGCGGGGATAACGTTGTCGGACAGTGGATGGACCGGGAATATGACGTTGCCGACTGTCTGCCCTGAGACTCCTTTTCGCCGGTCCCGGCTGCTAGGATAATCACCCTAGCCAAGGAGAAAAGCATGTCGAGATTCTGCGTCTACCTGGGCTCCCGCAACGGTCGGGATCCTGCCTTTCTGGAAGCCACCCGATCCCTGGGGCGTGAGCTGGCCGCACGCGGTCACGGCCTGGTCTATGGCGGTGCGCGTATCGGGCTGATGGGGGAGCTGGCTAACGCCGTGCTGGCCGAAGGAGGCGAAGTGATCGGGGTGATGCCAGACCATCTGGTAGAGCGTGAGCAGGCCCACGAGGGACTGACCGAGTTGATTCGTGTCCACAACATGCACGAGCGCAAGGCCAGCATGGCCGCCCATGCCGATGCGTTCATTGCCCTGCCCGGCGGTATCGGTACCCTCGAGGAGCTGTTCGAGACCTGGACCTGGCAGTACCTGGGGCTGCATGACAAGCCCATCGGCGTCCTCGACACGGCAGACTTCTATTCCCCGCTGCTGGCCTTCCTGGACAGTTCCGTGGAGCAAGGTTTTCTCGACTCACGAACCCGCACCTGCCTTATCGATGCCGATGAGCCAGCCACACTGCTTGATGCCCTGGAGGCCCGCCTGGCCAACGGCTGAGGTGAGCGGCACCCGCGTCAGTCATAGCCCGCCAGTTGCCGTGTACGCAGGTAGGTGAGCTGCAGCAGTCGGGCGTCTTCTCCCGCACGGTGGCGCTGAATGCCCAGTTCCTGGATCAGCGCCTCCCGTGTGGCATGCCACAGGGTGAGCTGGCGCTCTTCAAGCAGGATTCGAAGTGCCTCGAGGCGGAAGGCCGGTAGCATCCCTGCATGATGGAACAGTAGCGACAGCCAGGTATTGTCGTAGCCCCAGCTGTCGCTGTAGGCGATACCGATGCCACCCAGTTCATCGTTGAGCCAGCGCGCCACCTGCTGGACCGGCAAGCCTTCCCGGTGCAGGCGTGCCCGCGAGATGCCGTGCAGCAACTCGGCCTTGGGGTCCCAGTGGGTCCACTCCTCCAGCGGTTGAACGAGAAAGGCGCAGGTGCTGCCATCGGCCCTGGCCAGGCCGATCTCGATGGGGTAACTACCGCGCCCGAATCCGGACGCCTCGATATCCAATAGTGTGGGCAGCGTCACGGATGGGCGCTTCCTCGATGATGGGCCGGGCGATGTCATCAGTCGCCAAGGTGGCCGGCAGTCTAGTGTCGTGTCTGAGCACCGTCGATGTCCAGCTCGGCGCTTTCCAACCGTGCGTGTCGGTCGGCCAGGGCCTGCCAGTGGGCGGCGTGAGTCGCATCCGCCGTCAACCCGAGCTCGCCATAACGATAGGCCTTGGCAAGCCGTGCCGCGGCCAGGGGGTGGCCCGCCTCGCCGGCACGGGCATACCAGGTCACGGCTCTATCCTCGCGCCGGGGATACTGCAGGCAGCCATTCTCATGGATTTGAGCCGCCTGATACTGCGCCTTGAGATTTCCCGCCTGAGCCGCCTCCAGCACGTAGCGAGCCCCCCTGGCCTTGTCCTGGGGACTGATGCCACGATGGAACAATACGTGTCCATAGAGCGAGAGCGCCCCGGGATGGCCGGCGTCGGCACAGCGCTCGAAGAGACGCATGGTCAAGCGCTGGGTACGCGGTGAGCGCGGCAACCAGCGGGTATGGAACAACTGCTCCGCTAGACGATACTCGAGCCGAGTGAACAGTGACGATGCCTGCGTCATGGGCAAACAACCTTGCGTTCGTGTTTCAGCAGCATGACGACAACACCATCCCTTGTCGTCGCCATGGCCTGTCGTAAGCTCGCCGTACGGACTCCGCCGGGGCCGATGAGGGTGGCCAGCATACGCCCGCCCCGCCGGTGACTCAACCCCTGCCATTTGCTGCCTTGTTGGGCCTCGGCTAGCATGGCATTCGATACCGGACGAAACCGCGACAGGAGCAGTAATGCAGACGCGACAGCTAGGCAACACGGGCATCGAGGTCAGCCGCCTGTGTCTGGGCACCATGACCTACGGCGAACAGAACAGCGAAAGCGAGGCCCACGAGCAGCTCGACCGCGCCGTCGCCTTCGGTATCAACTTCATCGATACCGCCGAGATGTATCCGGTACCGCCCAAGGCCGAGACCCAGGGACGCACCGAAGACTATATCGGCAGCTGGCTCAAGCGGCGCGAGAGTCGCGACGACGTCATCATTGCCACCAAGGTCAGCGGGCCCGGGCTCGACTACCTCCGTGGCGGCTCACGACTGACCCGAGAACAGATACTCCAGGCCATCGATACCAGCCTGTCACGCCTCCAGACCGACTACGTCGACCTCTACCAGTTGCACTGGCCCGACAGGCGCACCAACTTCTTCGGCAAGCTGGGCTATGAGCATGACGACGACGAGGACGCCGTCGCCCTGGAGGAAACCCTGGGCACCCTGAAGGAACTGGTGGATGCGGGCAAGGTACGTGCCATCGGCCTCTCCAACGAGACGCCCTGGGGCGTGATGCAGGCACTGAGCCTGGCCGAGCGCCTCGACCTGCCCCGGGTCGCCTCGATCCAGAACCCCTACAACCTGCTCAATCGCACCTTCGAGGTCGGCCTGGCCGAAATCGCCCATCGCGAGAACGTCGGCCTGTTGGCCTACTCGCCGCTGGGCTTCGGCGTACTCTCCGGCAAGTACCTGGACGGCGCCCGCCCGGCAGGGGCCCGGCTCACTCTCTACGAGCGCTTCCAGCGCTACACCACCCCCCAGGCCGAGCAGGCGACCCGGGCCTATGTGGACATCGCCCTCGAGCATGGCCTGGACCCCGCCCAGATGGCGCTGGCCTTCGTCAACTCGCGCAGCTTCCTGACCAGTAACATCATCGGCGCCACGACCATGGACCAGCTCGAGGACAACCTGGCGAGCGAGTCCCTGAGGCTAGAGCAGGATGTGCTGGATGCCATCGACGAGGTGCATGGACGCTTGCCTAACCCCTGCCCCTAGGTCCTTCCCTCGAGCCACCCGGCTCTTGAAAGACCCGGCCTGAAAAGCAGACCGCAAGCACAGCACGGCGGAGCCGCCGTGCGGCTCTCGGGGCTATCGAGTCGATAGCCCCGCACACCCTCCGCCCTTGATATACTCGGCACATTGCGAGCCCTACCCGACCGGTACAGGAGTGCCCCATGCTGAGCGTGATCTCACCCGCCAAGACGCTGGATTTCGAGTCCCCGGCCACGACGTCCCGATACTCGCAGCCGGATTTCCTCGACCACAGCCGTGAACTGATCGAGATTCTGCACGACTATTCGCCGCAGCGACTCAGCGAACTGATGGGTATCAGCGACAAGCTGGCCGGGCTCAATGCGGCACGGTTCGCCGAGTGGCAGACACCGTTCACGCCCACTAACGCCAAGCCTGCCGCCCAGGCCTTCCAGGGCGATGTCTATGTGGGCCTCGAAGCGGATACCTTCAGCGATGACGACAACACCTTCTCCCAGCAGCACCTGCGCATTCTCTCAGGGCTTTATGGCCTGCTGCGTCCCCTCGACTTGATCCAGCCCTACCGCCTGGAAATGGGCACTCGCCTGCCCAATCACGCCGGAAAGGACCTCTATGCCTTCTGGCGTGACATTCTGACACCGGCACTGGATCAGGCAGTGGCAGACAGCGGCACGCCGGTGCTGGTCAACCTGGCGTCCAACGAGTACTTCAAGGCAATCGATACCAAACGGCTCGCAGCCCGGGTCATCACACCCGTGTTCAAGGATGAGAAGAACGGCACGTACAAGATCATCAGCTTTTATGCCAAGAAGGCGCGCGGCCTCATGGCGGCGTGGATGATCCGCCAGCGGCTGGACGACCCTGGCGGACTCAAGGACTTCGATGTGGCGGGCTATGGCTTCAATCCAGCCATGTCGGAAGGGGACACCCTGGTCTTCACGCGACGGGAGGAGCAGGGTCAGGCGACTCGCTGACGCTCGCTAGAAAAAGCGAAGCGGTCGGGCAGAGCGGGGCTTCAGAAAGCGACGATGGACGTCCTTGAAGCGCTCATCGTCGCAACGCTCCAGCCACTCATAGGCCACCATGTCGGCACTGACCGGTACGGCACCGCAACGCACCATGCGCTCCCGTGCCAACTGCGCATCCCCCGCGCGTCGGCTGACCGAGGCCTCGCTCAGCCAATACACCTCGTAGCCCGCTTCCAGCAGGCCGAGCCCCGTCTGCATGACACAGATGTGCGCCTCGGAGCCACAGAGGACGACTTTCCGCTTGCCGCTCTCAGCCAGGGCAGCAGCAAAATCGGGCTCGGCGTGGGCATTGAAGTGCACCTTCTGCCACAGCCGAGAGCCATGCAGCGCCTCCAGCAGGCGGGGCTCGCTGCCCCCCAGCCCCTCCGGATACTGCTCGGTGACCCAGACCGGAACCGACAGCGCCTCGGCCACGCCGCCCAACCAGGCCGCCTCGGCAACGGCCTGCTCGCCACCGTCGACCACCGGCAGCAGCCCCGCTTGAAGGTCCACGATCAACAGCAGGCTCTCTTCACATTTCAGGCGCATGAGCGCTCCTCTTGCATCGCTATTTCTCGAATACCTGCCTCAGCATAGCCGCTAGAATAGCTTCCCTTGAAGCCTTTCTTTCAGCCCCATACAGCGAGGCCCGTTCGATGCGTCACCTCGATCTCAACGAGGGCGTGAGGGTGAGCCCTGGTATCTCCAAGGTATCCAGCAGAGCGACGACGGCCAGGAGTGAGCCGAGCCAATGCCGCCTGTCACTCGGTTGACGGGCGGCGAACGTCACGCCTCCTCGCTCGTGGCCGCTGCCCGGTCATGCTGCAGGTAGCCGACATGGCTGACCGGCTCGACACGCAGCTTGAAGCTTGCCACCACGGCTGCAAGCCGATCTGCCTGTCCCCGCAACTGATCGGCAGCCGTCGTCGACTCTTCCGCCAGGGCCGCATTCTGCTGTGTCATGCGGTCCAGCTCGGACACCGCCACATTGATCTGGCCGATTCCGTCGCTCTGCTCGCTCGCCGCATGGCTGATCTCACCCAGCATCGTTGCCACACGATTTACCCCGTCGACCAGCTGCTGCATGGCATCGCCGGCTTCACACACCAGCCGGGTACCGCCCTCCACTTTCTCGCCAGAGGCCTCAATCAGCTCGCGAATGTCCCGCGAGGCCTCCGCGCTGCGCGTCGCCAGCTGCCTCACCTCACCTGCAACCACGGCGAATCCACGCCCATTCTCGCCGGCACGTGCCGCTTCCACGGATGCATTCAGTGCCAGCAGGTTGGTCTGGAAAGCAATGCTGTCGATGACCTTGACGATATCGCCAATCTGCCGCGAAGAACTCTGGATCTCACCCATGGTGGTAACCACCTGGCCTACGGTGTCGCCGGTACGCTGGGCAAGCTTTGCGGCAGACTGCGACAGGCTGCTCGCTTCCCGCGAGGAAGCCGTGGTGTTCTCTACCGTACTGGTGATCTCCTCCATGGAGGCCGAGGTCTGCTGCAGGCTGGAAGCCGCATTGTCGGTGCGCTGTGACATGTCACGCCCTCCGCTTGCGATCTCCATGGCGGCCACACGAACCGCTTCACTACTGGCCCGCACGTGAAAGAGCACATCGTGGACCTTGTCGGCGAAGGCATTGAATTGCGTTGCCAGCTCGGTGCTTTCGAGTTATCGTCAAATCTGGTGGATGGCGGTCAGGCCGCGTTCCTGTCTGATTGATCGGTTACCTGCTCTCCGTCCTCGAACTTGACGTTGTTTACGACCAGCTCC
>NZ_AZQX01000293.1:0-9031 GCF_000568385.1 Halomonas sp. BC04 | reverse complement strand
GCTGGATCAGGTCGAAGGCTTATGGTTCTCGAACAGCAGGTCGAGGACCAGATAGACCTCGCCCGCAGCTGCGGCTTGTCCCTGCCAGTCGGAGCGGGTCTCGAGGCCCAGCACGCTCATGCCCATGACGCGATTTTCCTGCTCAAGGAGCAAGGGCTTAGCGAAGGGTGGCGACAGGTCGGGATCATTCGGCAAGGCAATGCTGGGTCGAGAAACGCGCGCCGGCGGAGCATGGCGCAGCCCGGCACTCTCCAGTGCCTGCACCGCCGAGTCACTGATCGACGCGCTCAGCGTCACCGAATGATAGGTGGCGGCCAGGTCGGGCAATCGTATCTGGGTGACACGTCGTCCTCTCTGGCTACGCGCGTCGATTACCGCCTCAGGCGGAAGGCTGTACAGGTTGCCGAAGCTGCTGCCCATGACGAAGGCATCGACGCGCTCTCCTGCCTGGTCGATGAGCCTGCGGAGGATGCCGTGATCGCCGGCATAGAGCACCAGCACACGGTCGACATCACTGGGCAGTCCATCGAGGGCATCACTCAGGGCCTCCCCAGCCGAGCGCAGCCGAAACGTCTCGCTGAAAGACTGCCAGGCGGGCAGGTCATGATAGCCCATCGGCACCCCCGAGATGCCGATAAGGCCAATTCGCTGGCCATCATGCTCGACCACCAGCGACGGTGGAACCAGCAGCTCACCCTGCGCATCGAGGATACTCGCCGAGATAAGAGGCGGGCTCGATCCAGAGCGCGCGTCGACCAGGGCTGGGCTGACATCCCGCCAGGTCAGGTGCAGGGCCTGCATCCCCAGGCCCTCCGCCAGCACCAGGCTCTCCCGTATACCCAGCTCATCCACCTCGCCGCCATCGAGAAAGCCACCGGCATCCAGCCAGATGCCATCGGCATCCACCTCCTGCATGACGCCCACCTGCCGCGCAAGCCCCGGTTCCGAAGCTTCCGGGCACTGGAAGCAGGGCAGCAAGGTGCCGCGAATGTCGCCGGTAATCCAGAGCCCGGGCTGGGCTCCCAGTGACAACTGGCTGACGGCAATCAAACTCAATGCAATCAACAATCGCTTCATAATTCGTTCTCCGTCAGGAACCACCAGATATTCGACTGTTGACGACGTCCAGGCAGAATTTTGTGACTCGCTCAGACTGGCCACTCGCTTGATCAACGGCCCCAGGAAGATCATTGCCAAACGACGAATACAACTGCAGCGAGGTGAGCGCCGCCGCAATCCCACAGACCAGATAGGTCCCAAAAGTGCTCTTGGCCACACCCGGTGCCAGAGATGCCTTGAGCAGATAAAGCCTGGTTTGCACCAGCATGGAGTAGTCCACAAAGCCTCCCCAGCCTATGCCGCCGTAACCAAGTGCGTGGCCGCTGATCGGGTCAACGGACCACCAGGCGAGAAGGGACGGCTCGTCCTGGTGCGAACGTTCAGGGGAGGCGAACAGCGGGAAGAAGAGGTGATGGCCGCGGTCGAACTGCTCCCGCATGGCCTGTGTAGACCGCCTGGGCAGCGCGAAGTCTTCGAGCCGGCTCGCCTCCCCAGGCGACAGCCAGAGCCCCGCTTCGCCCCTAGCCATTGCCGTCTCCAGATGGAGGGCGGCATTCTCGCCGTCGAGCACCTTTGCCCTGTCGGGAGCAGGACTTCTCAGTGCCAGGAGTTCCGCTTCCAGCAGGGTTTCCAGCACCCCCTGCGCGAAACGTAGCTGCTGGATGGAGTCCTCGTGTGGGCCGTCGAGTGGAATAAGGTGCAGGGGCACATGGGCCAGGTCGATGGCACGGTAATCTCGGAACCCCCTTGGCAGATGCTTTAGTCCCACATGTTCGATCAGGATATTGGGCTCGCCGATATAGAAACGCCCGGGATGCAGGGAGGCCGTAAAGCGATGCCTGGCGAACTGCAGGGCCGTTTTCGGCAGATCCACCAATTCATCGATGGCGCCTTCGAGTATCTCGAAGTCATCATCGTCCAGGCCCATGATCATGCCCTGCAGTGCATAGGCATTTTGCAGGAAAGAGCCTAGTTCCAGGCGCAACAACAGCGCCTCGGAGGGCTCGGCAGTCTGCAACACCATATTGGTATCGCGCAGCAATGCGACGGCACGTTCGAGACGATGCTCGCGCTCGAGTTCGAAGGGGCGTGAGTCTTCCTCGGCCAGCGCGAACCAGGGGCGCGTCAGCCGATTGACCACCTCATCCCCATGGCGATGCGTCACCTCCAGGGAGAGGCCGACAAAGGCATCATGGGACTCGTCCTGCTCGGCACGTCCGCCAATACTGATGCCTCCCAGCAGGCTCGTGGCCTCCTCCATCTGCCTGGCCTGGGGCGGCTGCATGGGATCCCGGACATGCCCGTCCTGGTCGATGAGATCACCGAGTACCCGCTCCTCCCCATAGCGGATATAGGGAAGCCAACCGGTATTGGCCAGAAGGTCGTCTGCCAGTGCCTGCTCGCTGTCTCCCGCGTAGAAGTCCTCTACCTCAGACTGGTCGGGCACGATACCGACCCGAATGGACTGCATGGCAAGCTCATGTGCCTGAACGCTATGCTCGAGCAGAGTGACACGATCCATGCGGTCCTCCTGCCAACGCTCGGCGACAACCTCAATCTCATAGTGATGGGCATGGCGGGAGTTGAACGATGACAGGCTCTGGCTCTCGGCAGAGGGAGCGTCGGCCGGCGCACTTACCGAGGCCTGACTCAGATCGGTGGACACCCAGCGCCCCTGATCATCCTCCCACCAGACACGCACATTGGGGTCACCCGATACCTCCCGCTGGCGCTCCTGCTCATGCCAGGAAGGAAAACCGGGGGCCTCGGCGAGTCGGTTCATCAGACTGACGGCCCGCACCTGAAGATCCTGATCGAAGCGATTCCACTCGGGAAGGCGGGGGGGGATCGGCTGTGATTCGTCCGAGGGGGAGCCCAGGTGGTCGAGCAACTCCCGAGTTCCTTCGGACAAGGACACCGGCTGTGGATGGGGGCGCGCCTCCAATGATGAGATCGACGGGGGAGGTTCCCGGGGCGACATGACCTCCAGACGCACCGAGCGGCCGGATTCTTCGAGCAGGCGCCCGAGCAGCATGGCACGATCCATATGGTTGCCCAGCCGGTCCTGGAGCACGCCAAACTCGCCTCGCACCAGCCCCTGATAAGGCACATGGGTGGTCTGATCCTGCACCCAGCGGGTCAGGGCTTCGGGGTCGTTGCCCACGGCATCCCGTACGGCCGACACATCGAAGGAGCCATGCTGCAGCACATCACCCAGGATCAAGCGTACCTGGCGCTGGGTGGCGCTCAGTTCATTGGTCAACTCCTCGGCCGTTGGACCGCTTTCGTCGGCCATGGCATCACTACCCAGCCAGGACATGGGCGCCAGAATCAGCGCCAGCAGCACTGTGGCCCGAATGGCCATCAAGATATTTTCTAGGTCGGGTCTCGTCATTCTTCATCCTCCCTCAGCTGGATCTCTACCGCCTGACGCGGCGAGACGCGGAACTCGCGCCGCCTTTCGCCCGCATGGGTCTCCACCACCAGCTCGTAGTCGCCGACGTCCAGCTCGACGGGGTCATCGTCCACTCGCCCTCGGGCGATGACGCTGCCCTCGGCGTCCAGAACCCGCCAAGTGGCTGCCAGGGCCTGGGCCAGCCCGGCCACCAACTCGTCGCCGTCCTGGCTGTCGAAGTACTCGCCGCCGCCCCGGGCGGCGAAGCGTTCGAACTCGGCCTGAAGGCCGATCTCGTCGATATGGAAGCCGACGATATTGAGGCGAACGTCCAGGCCCTCCTCGATCAGCTCTTCCACCGCCGCGGCCACGTCGCCATCGCAGGTCTCTTCACCGTCGGTCAGCATCACCACCAGGCGGGGCTGCTCCTCGAAGCCTGAAAGGTCATCGAGCACCGCCTCGATGGAGGCCGCCAACGGTGTGCGAGCCAGGTTGATGGCCTGAATACCGGCCACCACCTCGCGCACCTCGTCGTGATTGCCGAGGCGAGGTTCGACGAGCAATTCCGTCTCGCAGCTGTGGGGCTCGGTATGGCCGTAGGCGCGCAGTGCCACCGGCACCTCCTCGGGGATGCGCTCGTCCAGGGTCTGCTGGACGATGAGCCGGGCCACCTCAATGCGTCGCCCGCCCTCCATCTGGCGCAGCATGGAGCCCGAGGCGTCGAAGATCAGGTGCACCACGCCGCCGGCCACCGCCGGCTGCTCGGGATCGGCGCTGACTACCGCCAGACGGCCGGGTTCGGGGGGCTCCTGGTAGCGCGACTCGGCTTCGATGAAGAATCGGGTGCTCTGGCGCAGCTCGCGCATGCCGGTCTCGAAGGCACGGATCAAGCCGGCCCGGTCGCTGGCATACACATAGTGACCGCCACCCACATTGGCCCAGCTCTTCATCAGGTTCTGGTACCAGCGAGTCTCGTCGCTCGGCCGCTCCGCGTTGTGGGATATCTCGATCGCCAGGATGCGCGGCTTCACCAGGGCCAGGTCCTGCCAGACCGTCATCTCGCGGCCCATCAGCTCGGCATCGGTGATCAGCACGATAATCGGCTCTCGATCCAGCGGCTCAAGCGCCCGCGCCGCCAGTTGCAGGGCCGGCTCGGAGTTGGAGCTGGAGAAGGGACCGTCGTAGCTGGCCAGGGTGCGGCGCAGCTTGACGGGGTCATCCGCCCAGTCGCGCATCAGCATGGGGCCACCCAGGGGCATCAGGTTGGCCACTTCCTGCTCGGGATCCAGGCCATCGGCGAAACGACTCACCGCGCGCAGGATCGACGGCTGATGATGCCTGAGGCTGCCGCTGGCATCCCACAGAAAGGCGATGGCGCGACCGGGCTCGGCGACATCCAGGCGATAGTCGCCGGGCGGGATATCGAGGGCCACGCCCTCCCGCCAGCCGCCTGACTGGCGCGTCCAGCTCAGCGCCACCGGCTCCCCCTCTGGGTCGTGGAGGGCGGCCCCGAGGCGGCCATGAAGCGATTCGCGCAGCCGCACGGCCAGGGTGTTCTCCCCCTCAGCGACCTGCACCCGGTAGCTGCGGGTATCGCCAGGCTCGTCCACCCGGGCGCTGATGCGCTGCATCAGCTCCCAAGGATTTTCCGGTGTACTGGTCGCATCATCCACTCGGCGGGCAGGGCCGCCTCGGCCAGTACCTGCTCGAAGGGGCCCTCCTGGGCATCCTGCCCCCAGTAGCCGAGGATCGACTCGCTGCTGCCCAGGGGCGCCGCCTCGAAGGCGGCGATTGCAGCGGGACGCCGCCAGCGAGGGCTACGCTGCTCCGCGTCAACGTCGGGCTCGCGGATCTCAAGCCGCAGATAGCGTGCCCAGACCGGCTCTTCCAGAATCAGCTCGTCACGCAGCTCATCGTCGCGCTCCATACGCCATGCGGCCTGCCGCTCCCAGGGGCCTACCGGGCTCTCGGTGGCGGTATAGACACGCACGTGCTCGACCGGCAGCCCCTCCCACTCGGGGTCGTCTTGCCAAACCAACCGCTCGAGCTTCGCGGCACGCTGCTGATGAAAGCCGAAGACCATGCTGGTCGGGTTGCCATCGTGACGAATACCGTGTTGCATGTTGCGTTCACTGGGCAACACTTGCTCGCGTGCCGCGTGATTGAACTCATGCAGCGCACCTCTTTCAGGGTCGCTGTAGATCCAGTGTCCACCACGCACACCCTCCAGCAGGTCAAGGCGCTGTTCGGCCAGCTCCGCCGAGGGCTCGCCAAGCACGCGCAGCTGGCCGATGCCGGTATCGGCACGGCGTGAGACAGACCCCCAGAAAAGCAGCGGGCGAATTCCCAGGTATTTCGCCTCCACCGGCGTATCCAGCAGGAACACCTGCTCACCGTCGAAGGCTTCCAGCAGCAGGGTGGTCAAGGGCTCAAGGCTGTCCGGGGAGTCACCCACGGAGACCTCGATCTCGCGCCAACGCTCCACCGGGGCGTGGCCTGAGCGCTGGTTGATCACCAGTGCCTGGATCTCGCCACCCTCGCCGGCCAGGCGCAGGGGCGGAAGCGTCTCACCCGGCTCGCCCTGGAACATCAGGTAGCTGCCCGCGGAACTCAGGCCGTCGATCAGGTACCCAAGTCCATCCACACGACGCTGCCACTCCTGCTCCAGGGGCTCGCCGCTGTCAGGATCGACGAAGTGAGCGCCGAGACCGGCCCAGGCCAGATCGACGCGACCGAACAGCGCCTCACGCATTTCATCACTGACCCCGGAACCGCCCGTAGACGACGCTGTGGTAGAGAGCCGTGCCGTGACGACGGCACTACCGGCCTGCACGAAAAGCATCACCGGCTGGTCGTCAGCCAAGCCCGGCGGCAGGGTCCAGGTCAGGGGCAGTTCTCGGCTCTCGCCGGGGGCCAGGGCCATAGACCCGTCAAGTCCCTCGACCCGCCAGCCGGCCTGGCTGGCATGGGCGGCAAGCGGCAGCTCGTGGCGCTGCTCGCCACCGTTTGTCACCCGGAGCACGCTATCGAGTCGCTGAGCCTGTCCGTGCCAGGCCGCCAGTTTCTCGCCCTGCACCTCCAGTGTGGCCTCGATATCGTCCTGCCAGTCCTGCTCGCGGGCATGGCGTTCGCTGAGCAGGGGATCCGTCACTTCCAGTTCGATGCTGCCGAGGCGCGCCGAGGTGGTGCGCAAATACCAGGGGCCACCGGCGGGTACCTCGACACGCTCCACCTCCGCTCGGTCGCGATCGCTGTCGACCGACTCCCGTTCCAGGGCCTGGCCCTGTACATCGATGATCTCGAAGGGTGCCCGCGCCAGGCGGTTGTCGCCCAGCCGGGCCACCGTGACCGTTCGAGGTGCTTCCCCCTCGGGCAGGCGGAACCACTGGTACTCCTGCCCCAGTTCGCTATGCGGCAAGTTCACCACCCCGTCGCCGGGCAGAGACATGGCATGCTCTCGGCTGGTGCTCAGAGCATGGCCCGCGACCTCTCCCCAGGGCGATGCCAGATCGTAGCTCACCGCATAGGTGCCCGCGGAATCCCGATTCGTCATGGCCAGATAGTACTCCCCCGCCGGCAACCGGCCGGTCAGCACCATAGCGCCATCATCCTGATCGATGCTCCCGCCCCGGGCGATATCGTCATCCCCCCAGTAGAGGGTGGGTCGAATACTGCCCTGCTCGGGCGGGGTGAGCTCGATGCGCACGCCGTTCTCGCCGGGCAGGTAGAAGCGGTACCAGTCCGGCCGGTTGGAGTGGTACAGATTGCCGCGCAGGGCCACCCCGGCGGTGAGCTCGGTGGCCAGCTCAGGCTCATGGTTGGGCTCGCGCTCCCAGCCGGGCCTGGCAGGGCCGAGGTTCTCGGCCACGATCCGGTACTCGGTGTCCTCGCCTTCGACCCGGATATAGTGCGGCAAAGCCACCAGCTGAAGGTTGTCGATCCCGACGCCTTCGAGCTCGCCGAGCCCCGCTGTCACACCACGAGCCAGGTAGTGGCGCCCGCTCTGGTCGGCTCGGTAGACCCTGAGCTCGTCGATACCGTCACCGATGGCCTGGATGCGCCAGGCGTCACTGGAATCCGGCACCTGTAACCGAAAATAGCCCCGTCGCTCACCGGTGAAAGTGCCGGCCAGAGGAAAGCCGTCCCCCAGGGGCATGGCCCAGTCGCGACGATCCACAGGCTCCACCACCTCGCCATCGGCCGGCGGCGTGTCGGACTGCAGGGCAATTCGCAGTGTATCGGGTTCGGGACGGCGATCGGCCAGGGCCACTGCCAGGTAATAGTCTCCGGGCGGCGGCTGCAGGCGTTCGAAAGCCACGCTCCCGGCCCCTTCCCGGCAGGATTCCTGCTCAGTGACCAGGTCGCCCAGGCAGAGCTCCAATGCCTCGCCGCCCAGCCCTTGGCCCGGATCGTCCAGGCCTGGCCATCGAGCCGCTCGAGCGGTAACGAGAACCGGAAGTACATGCGCTCATCGGGCAGCAGCTCAGCCTCGAAGGCATCATCGGGCGCCAGCGGGTGCGCTTCCGCCAGGGAGCCGGCCACCACTTCCGGTTCGGGGTCGGGCATGGGCCCGGCCTGCTCGAGGCGCAGCATGACCCGGCCGATGGGCTCACCTTGGGGATGGCGAAACTCGATGCGACTGCCCTCGGGCAACGCCTGTGAGTCCCAACGCTGTACCAGGGGGATACCGCTGACCTCATCAGCAAGTGCCTCACCCTCGGTATCGACGAGCCGGACCGTCAGCTCGGTGTCGAGCTCTCCCCTGGTCTGCAAGCGCCAAAGCCAGTCGTCGGCCTCATCCAGCTCCAGTGGCAACGACCAGCGCTCGGTATCGATCTGGAATAGCCAGTTGCGCCCTGGAGCCACCATCAGCGCATCGAGCTCGGCGCCTGCCGCGACCTGGCCATGCAGTTCCGCCTCGCCGACGGGTTCCAGGGTCAGTTGGTACGCGCCGCTGGCGCCGCTCAAGGTGATCAGGTAGTCCCCGTGAGAGACCAGCAGCGGCTCCAGGCGCTGTAGCGGGCGCTGGGGAGGGGCCTCCAGGGTAAGCACTGCCGTGGGCTCTTGTGATGCCTCGGATTCTGGCTCACTGTCTGCCGCCTCGCCAAAGACCGCCACACCCCCTGCCTGCTCCTCCTCCGGCGCGACTGGAGGTAGAGAGAGCGTTGCCGACACCGGCGCCTCGCCCTGCATCTGCAGTTCGATGCGCCACAGCTGATCCGCCTCGGCGTCATCCACCGCCCAGAGGTACTTGTCGACATCGCCTTCTGACACCTCGCCCACCAGCCGGGCGGCACCGCGAAAGGACTGCGCGGTGTCCAGGGTATCGTTGGGCTCCTGCTCGAAGATCATCTGGGGGTAGGCCGATGCCGGATCGGCACTGCCCAGCATCAACACAGCCAGCAGGCCCACCACTACCCGGCAGCCCCTGTCCCCCCTCAGGCGCTCACACCGCCCCCTCGTCATGGCCATTCCCCTTATCGTTATCTACCTCGTCCCGGCGCTATCACAGCGTCAGCTCGACGGCCTGGTTGGGCCCGACACCGAAGTCACGCCGCTGCTCCCCCGCCTGGGTCT
>NZ_AZQX01000292.1:0-9642 GCF_000568385.1 Halomonas sp. BC04 | reverse complement strand
AATGAAGGCAGGAGACGACCTGAAGTGCCATGCCGACAAAGGCAATAGGCAAGTTCAAGTCAATCAACGGGCGCGCCGTCTAATACCTGTCGGGCGCTCTAGAGTACAGACGCTCAATGGCGCTTAGGAAAACTTCCAATGTCGTATGCACGCATCATTGCTCTGACGTCGCTTGCTATGGTTGCGTTTGCAGGTAATTCACTGCTCTGCCGGATCGCACTCAAAGACACTAGCATCGATGCGGCGAGCTTTACTGCCATTAGGTTGGTCTCCGGCGCTGTGGCTCTGTGGCTGATTGTGCAAATGCGGCGTGGCACATTTACGGGCGGTGGCAACTGGTCATCGGCATTTGCATTGTTTGCTTATGCTGCCGGATTTTCGTTTGCCTATGTGAGCTTGTCAGCAGCAACCGGTGCGTTGCTGCTCTTTGGCGCTGTCCAGACGACAATGATCGGTTATGGCATATACGCGGGAGAACGGTTGCGGACGCTGCAGATCATCGGTTTGTGTCTCGCTCTAGCAGGACTGGTCAGCCTGTTGTTGCCAGGGCTCACGGCGCCGCCGCTCGGTGGCTCCGCACTGATGCTAGGGGCTGGGGTTGCATGGGGGGTCTATTCCTTGCGCGGAAAGGCTGCAGGTGACCCCCTCAGGGTAACAGCGGGAAATTTTCTGCGCGCCGTTCCAATCGCAGTAGTGCTGAGCTTGATAATGTTGAGCGGTTCATCACTGGATCCTGCTGGTTTCTGGTACGCAGTTGCTTCGGGTGCGCTTGCATCCGGAATAGGCTACGCCATCTGGTACACAGTATTGCCTGCATTGAAAGCCACCAGTGCTGCGACGGTGCAACTCAGTGTTCCGGTCATTGCGGCTGCGGGCGGTGTCGTTATGCTGGGCGAGTCCATATCGTTGCGGTTAGTATTGGCGTCCATCGCTATCCTCGGTGGAGTCGCACTGGTTATTCTGGAGAAACAACGCGCTAACGCTTCCCAACAAACCGCTCCAAGGGGCCGTCCGTAAGCGGGCGGCCGCTGTGCTCAAATGTCATATATCAGGCTAAGCTCAATGGCCGTTTTTGCCGATTTCTGCCGTCTGTGCTGATTGCCGATGCGGGCAACACTGCCGGGAGGCTTGCGATTTCCAGCCGCCGATGCGTCGGACCGGAGTTGAAACTGTGAAACTGCTCCCGCAACATTTTTTTCGCATGTAGTGATATGGCAGGAAGGCCTCGCCAGGGCGATTGCGGTGGCTCTGGGGCACAGGTGTTTCCCTGGTCTAGTCCAGTCTGCTGTCACTGTTGGGGATTGAAGAAATTGACGCGCATCTCGTCGCTCGTCATCGTGCTACAGTTGGATGATTTGAACCGGACTGCCATGACTGATGCCCGTTGATCTGAACGCTCTCTATCCCAAGCTGATCCACCTGATGCTGGATACAGTCTTCGTGGTTGATGAGCACGACCAGATTGTCTTTGTCAGCGATGCCTGTGAGACCCTGCTCGGTTACCGTGCTTATGAGCTGATCGGCACTTCGATCTCCGACTATTGGCATCCTGACGACCTGGCGGCCACGCGGGCTTCCATTCACCGGGTCATGAATGGCCAGTCCCACGTCGATTTCTGCAATCGTTATCTCCGCAAGGATGGCGGTGTCGTTTATATTCTCTGGTCTGCCCAATGGTCCGAGGAGGAGGGGGTGCGAATCGGCGTCGCGCGGGACGTGACGGCCCTCAGGCAGGCCGAGGAGGAATTACGTTTCCTCGCCCACCATGATCCGCTGACTGGGCTGACGAATCGATCCCTGTTCAATGATCGGCTGGACTCGAGCCTGCGTGCGGCCCATCGCCACCAGAGTGGCCTGGCGTTGCTGTTTCTGGATATCGACGACTTCAAGGGCATCAATGATGTCCAGGGGCATGCGGTGGGTGACCGTGTGCTCTGTGCGATTGCTCGGCGACTGGAAGGCTGCGTACGTGAAACGGACACGGTGGCTCGCATGGGCGGTGATGAATTCGTTGTTCTTCTGACGGACATCCAGTCGGAGGATGCCGTTTCCAGGAAGGTGGAGCATATTCTCGAGGTCATGGCCGAGCCGCTGGGCGCTGAGTTCGGCGGTATCAGCATGGTCTCCTGCAGTATCGGCGTGGCCTGCTATCCCGCGGACGGGAAGGATGCGGATACCTGATGAGCCAGGCGGATGGTGATATGTACCGGATGAAAAGGCGCCGTTTGGAAGCGGGGTGATGGGCAACACCACCGGGAGGCCTGCGGCCTCCAGTCAACGAGCACCACATCCTCAAGTCCGCTGTCATAGACCCTTTGCCCAACTGGTCTTGCCCAGCTCCGAGGCGTGGGTTACCTCCGCTTCCGGCACTGCCTGGGGATTTCCCACCTCCAGGGGATCGTAGTGAAAGACGAATAGCCGAGAGGCAAACTCGGCAATCGGCAGGGAGGCCTCGCCGGGGCGTTCGCCGTGGCCCTGGGTGGCACAGTGTATTTCCTGGCCCCAGTTCTGGCCGCTGTCATTGTTGGGGTTGAAGAAATAGACACGCATCTCGTTGGCGGCGTCCAGGGCGACGCGGAGGATGGTGATCGCATGCCGCCCCACCATGCGTGCGCCACTGTCGGTGACGGCGATACCCGCCGGCTGGGGGTGGATCACCGGGAGGTTGCCGTTGTAGAAGGGGTGATAGAAGGCATAGAAGTGACGAATGAAGTCCTCGTGGTCGTCGAGCTTGTTCGTGTTCAAGTCCACCACCACACGAAAGCCCTCGCCCACCCACCAGCCGTAGAGCTCCGGATTGATCCAGCGATGGAGGTCATCGCCGCGCTCACCGCATAGCCGACCCATTTCGATATAGATGCGGTCCAGGTGTGCCACCAGAATCAACGACACCGCGTCGACATCGACGGGGGGCTCTTTCGCCATGCCGGACTCGAGCGCCCGGGAGGAGACTCGCTGCCCCTCGAAGCGCATGGTGATCTTGTCATCCCGGGCGGCCCAGGCGACAAGCTGCAGCAGATAGTCGGGGTCGTTATAGGCCCACATGGAAAGACCGATCACCGATTGGCAGGTTGGATTATTGCCCTGGCCGATCCCCAGTGGCTGGCCCAGCAGGCCCATCACGCCGGCGAGCAGAAAGACACGTGGGGGCTGTGCCTCACCGAAGACCCTGGCCAATTTCTGCGAAGATTCGGTGCTCAGCGTCAGGCCGATCTGCCGCCAAAGCGCCGAGGCGACGGGGGGCGTGAACAGGGTGCCCCGCTCGAGCAGCATGGCCAGGCCGTACACCGCTTGGCAGGTTTCCGGATAGACAGCCTCGTCGATCAGGGTATGCACCAGTTGGGTGTAGCACTGCAAGACATCGAGGCCTGTCATGCTCAACCCAAGGGCGGTGGGTATCAACTCATCCCGGTAGCCACGCAAGTGTCGCAGGAGCAGCGGATGATAGGGTGAGACCAGCCCGGTGTCGTGCATCGCACGAGCGAAATCGACGGCCTCATCGGCGAGCGCAACCCCGTCCATCGCCGCAAGACGCCGACAATAAACCGCCAGGCCCGGGTCGTCACGACAGCCAGGGGCCGGACCGAACAGGGCACTGACCAGGCGCGCCGCGGTATTCATGCCGGCGGTGTCGGTATCGGGGTCGAAGAGGCACTCGGCAATCTGGCTGATCATTTGCTTGATGCTTTCCGTCTGGACCGGACGCTGGGAGAGCAGCCGGCTGACTTCGCCCACCAGGCTATCGAGGATGTTCTCGTACCCGAGGCTGTCGAGCAGGTACCGGTACAACGAATGCACGATTTTACCCAGTGCCTGGGGACGCTCACGGTCGGCCTCGCTCAACGTTGCGGACAGCAGGTCGAGGTTGAGTGCCATAACCTGGTTCAGGAAGCGTTGGGCCTGTTCTGCCGAGATGCCCGGGTGAAAGACATCGCCTCTCGCCACGGCCAGCAGGCGAATTTCATTGAGTGCTTCGATGACCGTGAGGCTGGCCTCACCCTGTCTCAACGAGCGCATGGCCAGGGCGGGTTGCAGGATGACCGGTTGCTCCCAGTCACTGTTGGCGAAGACGCCCGCCGATTCGATGGCCGACACCCGGGCATAGAGGGCGTCCAGTCCACCGCGGAGCACCATCACGGCTCTGGCCGACTCCAGCACCTCCTCCTTGGCGGCTAGCGGCTCCGACAGTCGTGCTTGTGCGAGTCGCTCCAGCGCAGCGTCGAACTGTTCGGTTGCGGGATGTTCTGGGGCGGTGGGGTCCCGTGTGTTCATGTGGCAGCGTCATCTCCGATTTTGATCATCACCACGAGCCTAACAGGCTGTTGAGCTCAGGGGGGAGTTTGGCGCAATGTGCCTGGTTCGTGGAGCATCTGATTGGGTCACGATCTTAAGCAGGGGCGGGTGCGAGGTGCAGCGTCTCGGCGAGCGTTGACGTACCATCGCTACGCTCAGCAAAGGGTATCACCCATCGGCCAATGCACGGCTACGCTTCATGGCAGCCATTGGAAAGGAGCCGGTCATGAGAGCATCAACCCACGTAACCGTGCATGAGATCGAGGTCCCCCTGTCACAGAATCGTGCCTTTCAACTGTTCACCGAACACTTCGTTGGCTGGTGGCCCAAGGAATACACCTGGTCGCAGTCGGCCTTGAGGCATATCGGCATTGAGCCAAGGGTGGACGGCCGCTGTACCGAGGAAGGGCCGCATGGCTTTCAGGTCGACTGGGGCCGGGTACTGGCCTGGGAGCCCCCCGGCCGGGTGACTGTTGCCTGGCAAATTGGCCCCGGTCGTGTGCCGCAGCCTGATCCTGCCAATGCCAGCAGGGTGGAGCTACGCTTCATCCCCAAGGGGCGGGACGCGACGCGGCTGGTGCTCGATCACGGCGATTTTCATAACCATGGCGAAGGTGCCGAAGCGTACTGCAAGGCCATGGCCTCGGAATACGGCTGGCCCTTCATCCTGGAACGTTACCGAGAGATGGCTCTGCGCCTTGACGCTTCCTGACGGGCACATGCGGTCTGTGCCCCCTTTCGCCGAGCATGCGGTCTGTGCCCCCTTTCGCCGAGATAGTGCCGGGCGCCTCCGCCTTGCTGGTCAAGACCACAGGGCTTCCTGCAATCGTAACCAGTGCTTGCCCAGGAGAAGGGCTGCTGTTAATCTGTGACGGCTTTGTATCACTTTTGTATAACTACAGTATGATCAGTTGCTGCCACGCGGTAGTAACCATTGACAGGCGCAGGAGTTGTAGAAATGGCACTAGATAAAGTGATTTTCGGCAGTGATGATATTGAAAATTCGCTGGCAAAAATGGATGACAAGAAACTGGACTCCCTGGCATTTGGGGCCATCCAGCTTGATGCTGCCGGCAAGATCATGCAATACAATGCCGCGGAAGGCAGCATCACCGGTCGCGATCCGAAAAGCGTCATCGGCAAGAACTTCTTTACCGATGTGGCACCTTGCACGCAGAGCAAGGAATTCCAGGGCCGCTTCAAGGAAGGGGTCAAGAATGATGACCTCAATACCATGTTTGAGTATATTTTTGATTATCAAATGAAACCCACCAAGGTGAAGGTGCATATGAAAAAAGCGCTTACCGGCGATTCGTACTGGATATTTGTCAAGCGGCTATAATTGGATGAGGTTGACCTTGATGCTTTGTCATGGCTCAGGTCGATTGTTGTAGGTAGATCCGTCTGCCAGGCCCAGGAACCCATTTATGACTCAATGGCTGACAAAAGCCGATTGCAAAGCGGTGATGCACTCCCTGTTCTGCGCTGAACTGGCCGCTTATCGGGGTGATACAGTGCCTGCCTGGCAGGAGTTACAGGAGATTGATTCGCTCGAACGGTTGCATCTTGCTGCCTGTGTCAATGAGTTTTTCTGCTTGCATGAGACAGGTCTGGAAGACCGTCTGTTGATGACTTACAGCTTTGATGACTGGGCGTCTTTCGTGGCGGAAGCCATCACTGAAACGTCAGGGTTGACATTCCGTACCTCAGGGAGCACCGGTTCGCCCAGCGCTCATTTCCACCGCTGGGAACATATCGAGGCGGAGGCCAACGCACTGGCCCGTCGTTTAGCGTCGGTAATGTCGATGAAACGGGTCATCAGCTGGCTACCGCTGCACCATCTTTACGGCTTCATGCTGGGCGTTGCGCTCCCATGCGTGGCGGGTGTGCCGCGCAATGCCGTGAGCGGTGTTTCCTTGCCCAGTTTATCATCTGGCGACCTTGTCGTTACCGTCCCTCCGCGCTGGGATTACCTGGCACGATCAAACACGGTGTGGCCAGGGCACGTGGCAGGCGTTTCATCCACGGCGACGTTATCACCAGAGACATCCAGCCGTTTGATCAACCAGGGCCTGATGGGGATGCTCGACATATACGGCAGCACAGAAACCGGCGGTGTGGCGACCCGCTGGCAGCATGACATGCCCTATCAGTTGCTGTGCCACTGGGGGCACCATGATACCCAGAGCATTAAACGAGTTGGTGACGATGTCATCACTCCGTTATTGGATAAGGCTCACTGGCACAACGACACCACATTTACGTTAAATGGACGTCATGACGGCGTGATTTCGATCGGCGGCGTCAATGTCAGCCCTTCCTATGTCAAACAGCGACTGCTTTCGTTGGAAAGCGTCGAGGAGTGCGTCGTTCGTACCACGGGCAATCCCGCGCAGCAGCGCTTGAAGGCATTCATTGTGCCGGCTAGTGGTCAGGAGCCTGTGGCGGCGCAAGACATTGCGCAAATGATTGCCAAGTGGCCCGCTGCAGAGCGTCCCGTCAGCGTCACCTACGGTGATGCCTTGCCAACCAATACCCTGGGCAAGCTCAGTGATTGGTAACACTCTATCAAGGAAGTTTCACCATGCATGACGGGCGGTTGACGCTGGATGAGATTGAGGCGATAGCGCTTGGCAACTTGGTGCTGACTCTGTCAGAGAATGATAGGCGCGCAGTCGAGAAGGCCCATGAATTTCTTTGTGGCGCCATCGAGCGTCGACAACTCATCTATGGCGTGACGACGGGCTACGGTCCGTTGGCGACAACGTACGTTGACCCCACGCAGTCGGCGCTTTTGCAGAAGAATCTGGTTTATCACCTGTGCAGTGGTGTCGGTGAGCCGCTGTCGCGTCCTCATGTCCGTGCGATGATGGCTGCACGTGCGATCAGCTTGGGACGTGGTCATTCCGGCGCCAACCCGGCGCTCGTCGAAAGGCTGCTCGCTTGGCTACAAGCGGACTTGATTCCTGAGGTGCCGTCACGCGGTACCGTTGGTGCCAGCGGTGACTTGACCCCGCTGGCACACCTGGCCCGTGCTCTCAGCGGTGAGGGAAGAGTGAGCCTCAAGGGCGGGGAGTGGATGGAGAGTGCGCTAGCCCATCAGCAGTTGGGCTGGCAGCCACTTCTGCTGCAGGGCAAGGATGCCATCTCGCTGGTCAATGGCACCTCAACCACGGTGGGTATCGCTGCCTTGAATGCCACTGGCGCACAGCGGGCGATAAAGCTCAGTACGCTGCTGGTCTTGCTCTACACGGAACTCCTCGAAGGCCACCGTGAGGCGTTTCACCCGGCGATCGGGGAGTTACGTCCTCATCCGGGACAACGGAAATTGCATCAGTGGTTATGGTCGCTTTCGAAAAGCAGTCAACTGCTTACCGCGTGGCAAGCAGCGTCGGTGCCGCTTCCTGAAATGGAAAATGGCATCGAGCAGCACCGCCCGCTGCCCCAGGATGCCTACACGTTACGCTGTGCACCACAGGCCTTGGGGGCGGTGTGGGATGTGGTCGAGCAGCATGCCCAGACGGTTCGGATAGAACTGAATGCGGTGACCGACAATCCGCTACTGTTTCCTGACAATGATACTGTCCTTCATGGCGGGAATTTTTTCGGCCAGCATCTGGCTTTTGCCAGCGACCATCTCAACAATGCGTTGATCCAGATGGCCCTGTATAGCGAACGGCGCATCGCAAGGGTGACTGACCCGCTGAGGAACAAGGGGCTTCCCGCCTTCATGCAGCCATGCGATACCGGCTTGCATAGCGGATTCATGGGTGCCCAGGTGACTGCCACTGCGCTGGTGGCTGAGTTGCGTAGCCAGGCAATCCCGGCCTCGATCCAATCGATTCCGACCAATGCCGATAACCAGGATATTGTGCCGCTAGGCACGATCGCGGCAAGGCGCGCCAGTACCAGTATCGATTATCTCTACCAGATATTGGCCATTGAAGCGTTGGTGCTGGTGCAGGGCGCCGAGCTGAAGGGCGCGAATTTGCTGAGTCAAGCGTCCCAGTCGCTCTGTGCCTGGGTTCGCACCCATGCACCGACTCTCGAGCAGGATCGTCCGCTGGCAGAAGACATCGCCAGGGTTTCTCATGCACTTTCCGACCCCGAAGAAGTGGCTTCGTTGATGGTGTTGCTGGACCCATAGACTTGGCCCCCCAGGCCGCTGCGCTACCCGACATGGCAAAACTCCCCAACTCCCGCTTATGCTGGGGAGCCAGGGAATGGGCGCGGTGTCGCCCGGTGCGCAGAACAAGGAGATCGTCATGCGGCTCAGGGTGCTGTCAGACCTGCATCTGGAACATTTCGACGAGGGGCGGGAGCTGCCGGAGGTGGCGTCTGACGCGGTTATCCTCGCTGGCGATATCCATCGCGAGGCAGAGGGCCTTGCATGGGCCGCGGCGCGCTTTGCCGACCAGCCGATTATCTATGTGCCGGGCAACCACGAGTTCTACGGCACCAGCATGCCCGTACTGCGCGACACGCTTGCCCAGGAAGCCGAGCGACTGGGCATCCATCTGCTCGACAACCGTTCGCTGACGCTCAACGGGGTACGCTTCCACGGTACCACCCTATGGACGGACTTCGACCTCTATGCCGGAGAGCCGGACAACGATCCGGCGCTGACCGATCAGAAGGCGCGTTGGCTGATGCCGGATTTCAGCATCATCGAACAGCCGGCTGGGGAGGCCTTCAGTCCCTTGGAGAGCCAGCGGTTGCACGCCAAGGCCCTGGCCTGGCTCGAGGCGGAACTGGCCGAGCCCTTCGACGGGCCGCGGGTAGTGGTCAGCCATCACGCGCCGCTGGCCGAGTGCATACCGCCACGCTACCGGGGTGATGCACTGTCACCTGCCTTTGCCTCGCACCTGCCGGCGTTGATGGGGCGCGCGGACTGTGGATCCACGGCCATGTCCACGAGCCGGTGGACATGGCGTTCGCCGGCACCCGTGTCATCGCCAACCCCGGGGGCTACCCCGGAGAGTTCGAACCCCCGCTGTTCGTGCCGGACTTCACCATCGAGCTCTGAGCGGCGACCACATGGCTGGTGAAGTCCACCTCGTTGATGTTGTCGTCCAGGAAATCGAGCAGGGCACGCACCGAAGGCAACAGCCCACGCCGTGATGGAAAGACGGCATGCAGAATCCCGCCCCGTGGCTGCCAGCCCGGCAGCACGTCGATGAGAGTGCCATCGGCGAGATCCCTCCCTGCCACCAGCAGGGCAAGCTTGACGACACCCAGCCCCTCCCTTGCCGCCTGATGCAGGGTTTCGGCGTTGTCGGTCACCAGCCGGGGGTGGTGGGGCACCTTGCGGTGACGCCATCGGGGCCATCGAGAAGCCAGCTGTGCAGT
>NZ_AZQX01000291.1:0-5952 GCF_000568385.1 Halomonas sp. BC04 | reverse complement strand
TCTCGTCGTCGAGCCAGTCGTCATCGGGCTGGATCAGGTGTGCTTGATGCGTCCGTCCGGTAGCACCCAGGCAATGGGCCAGGGGCAGGTCGCTGTCGTCGCCGGTCTCCACGGCAATGAATCCGGGAATGTCGGCCATGTCAGTGCTCCTCCTGCTGGGAATCGCCAGCAACGATAGGCTCCTCGGTCTCTGCCAGTCGGAAGAAGGCCTGAGCGGTTCGGGTAGTGGCGTGGGCCAGCTCCGCTTCACTGACACCCTGCCAGTGTGCGATCTCTCTCACGATCCAGGGCAGCAAGGCCGGCTCGTGTCGCCTGCCTTGAGTTTGGCAGGTAAATTGCGCGGTAGCAGGTAGGGGCAGTCGGTTTCCACCATCAGTCGATTCAACGGAATCTCGCCGACCAGTTCGCGCAGGTGGTGACCGCGCCGCTCATCGCAGATCCAGCCGGTCAGGCCGATATGCAGGTCAAGGTCGCGGTAGCCGAAGAGCGTCGCGCGGTCGGCGGTGAAGCAGTGTATGACGGCATCCGGAATGTCGTCGCGCCAGGCATGGAGGATATCGCGCATGCGACTGCCGGCGTCGCGCTCATGGATGAACAGCGGCTTGCCGCACTCCACCGCCAGGCCCAGCTGTGCCTCGAAGGCGCGCTCCTGCTCCGCGGGCGTCGAGAAATTGCGGTTGAAATCCAGCCCGCATTCGCCCACCGCCACCACCTCGGGCTGCCGGTGCAGGTCCTGCATGGCCCGCTGCAGCCCGGCATCCCAACGGCTGGCGTCATGGGGGTGGACCCCGGCGGTGGCATGGAGACCAGGGTGGCGTCGTGCCAGCTCCACTGCCTGCTCGGCATGCTCGCGGTCGGTGCCGGTGAGGATCAGGCCGGTGACATTGGCCGCCCGGCTCGCGCCAATACCGCGTCGAGGTCGCGGGCAAAGCTCTCATGGGTCAGGTTGGCGCCGATATCCACCAGCGGGGCGGGGGAGCGAAACCGCAGCGCCTCGGGCAGGAAATCATCGCAGGTCTCGGTCGTGTCAACCAAGGCAGAACTCCTCGTCGCATCTGGGCATCGGGGCGAGTGCCCCCGGGTGTGCCGTATTGTACAGGACCACGGCGAGCCGGCCATGCGTTACACTAGCCGCCTCGATGACTGGATGAGGTAATCGCGTGACCCTGCTACGTCTGGAACGGCTGCAACTGGCCTATGGCAACCATGTGCTGCTCGACGGCGCCGACCTGGTGCTGGAGAGGGGCGAGCGACTGGCGCTGGTGGGCCGCAACGGCACCGGCAAGTCGACGCTGCTCAAGCTGGTGGCCGGCGAGATCCTGCCCGATGGCGGGAGCATATGGCGCGCGCCGGGACTCAAGATCGGCGTGCTGGCCCAGGACCTGCCGGCAGCGACCGGCGAGACCATCTTCGATGTGGTGGCTGAAGGGCTGCCCCAGGCCGGCAAGTTGCTCGCCGAATACCATCATCTGATTCAGGATCCCGACCCGGACATGAACCGCATGGCCCAGCTCCAGACCCGGCTGGAAGCCATCGACGGCTGGTCTTTCCATCAGCGCATCGACGTGGTGTTGACGCGGCTGGGGCTGCCCGCCGACGACGAGATGGCCTCGCTGTCGGGTGGCTGGCGTCGTCGCGTGGCCCTGGCCCGGGCCCTGGTCGCTGAGCCGGACCTGCTGCTGCTCGACGAGCCCACCAACCACCTGGACCTGGACACCATCGCCTGGCTGGAGGAGCAGCTCGCCGCCTTCCCCGGCTCGGTGCTGTTCATCACCCACGACCGGGCATTCCTGTCGAAGCTGGCGACGGCGATCCTGGAGCTCGATCGCGGCCGCCTGGGACGTTACCCCGGCGACTATGCGAAGTACCAGGAACAGAAGAATCACGAGCTGGAGGTGGAGGCTCGGGAGCACGCCGAGTTCGACAAGAAGCTCGCCCAGGAGGAGGCGTGGATTCGCCAGGGGATCAAGGCCCGTCGTACCCGCAACGAGGGCCGGGTGCGTGCTCTTGAGCAACTGCGTCGAGACCGCAGCCAGCGTCGCGAACGCCAGGGCAAGGCCAACCTCAGCGTGGACGGCGGCGAGCGCAGTGGCAAGCGGGTCGTCGAGCTCAAGCATGTTACCCATCGCTTCGGCGACGAGGTGGTGATCCGCGACCTCAGCCTGGAGATTCAGCGTGGCGATCGCATCGGCCTGATTGGGCGCAACGGGGCCGGCAAGACCACTCTGCTCAAGATCCTGCTTGGCCAGCTCGAGCCGAGCGAGGGGGAAGTCCGCCTCGGTACCAACCTGCAGGTGGCTTATTTCGACCAGCTGCGGGCCGGTCTCGAGCCGGAGAAGACCGTCTATGACAACGTGGCCCAGGGCAGCGATCGGGTTACCGTGGGCGGCAAGGACAAGCACGTCATCAGCTACTTGCAGGATTTCCTGTTCACCCCCGAGCGTGCCCGCCAGCCGGTCAAGGCGCTCTCCGGTGGTGAGTCCAACCGCCTGTTGCTGGCCAAGCTGTTCACCCAGCCGGCCAACGTACTGGTACTCGACGAGCCGACCAACGATCTCGATGTGGAGACGCTGGAGCTGCTGGAGGAACTGCTGCTCAACTTCGAGGGTACCCTGCTGCTGGTCTCCCACGACCGCGCCTTCATGGACAACGTGGTGACCGGGGTGCTGGCCTTCGAGGGCGACGGCCAGGTGCGCGAATACGTGGGCGGCTATACCGACTGGGTTCGTCAAGGCGGTAGCCTGCCTCCGGCGCCTGGGAAGGGGCGGCCCGGCAGGGGATCGAGCCCACGCATCAGGCAGCTGAGCCGGCGGAGGGGAAAAGGAAACCTCAGCCGGAAGCGGCGAAGAAAGCGGTCAAGCTTTCCTACAAGCTCCAGCGCGAACTGGACACGCTGCCATCACGAATCGAGACCCTGGAGGCGGAAGTGGCCGAACTCGAGTCTCGCGTCGGAGACCCTGCCTTCTACCAGCAGGATGCCGAGAGTGTTACCGCCACCCTGCAGGCGCTGAACGACAAGCAGGCCGAACTGGAGGCGGCCATGGAGCGCTGGATGGAGCTGGAGGCGATGGCCGCCGGGGAGTAAGCGATAATCCGCTACTGGGCTCCGGCGGTGACCTGCCTGTCATCGTTCGCTACGCGAACTCACTGCTTGCCTAAGGCGGAGTGATCCAGGATGAACGCGCCGACAAAGCCAGGGTCCTACTCGGCGCTCTTTTCGCCCTTCTTGCCGACACGTACGGCAAGAACGTCGCACTGGGCGCCGTGCAGCACGCCGGTGGAGGTGGAGCCGAGCAGCAGGGCGAAGCCATGGCGTCCATGGGAGCCCACCACGATCAGGTCGACGCTATGCTCCTCCGCGAAGCGGTGGATCTCGGTATCGGGCATGCCCACCACCACATGCTGGTTCTCCTTGGCGACGTGGGGGTCGGCGATCTCGGCCAGGCGCTGTTTGGCATGCTCGTCGAGCTGATCCTGAATGCTGGTGAGATCCATGGGGATATCGCCACCGTAGGCGAAGCCCAGCGGCTCCAGGGTATGCATGATGGACAGCTTCGCCTGGTTGCGCTCGGCGATCTGCAGGGCACGCTCGAGAACCTTGTGGGAGTCCTTGGTCAGGTCGACGGCGACCAGGATGTGGCGGTATTCATTGCTCATGTCAGGCTCCTGCGAAACGGCATGGTTAGAGAATCATGCCTTCACTCTAGGACGACTGCCAAGCCAAGACAACGACTTGCGTCAAGATTCATTCAGGAGAAGCTGATGATTTGGGCAATGATAATCGGGGTGCTGCTATTGATGGTCGCCCCAGTAATGTGGCTCAAGCCCAGCCCCAGGCAGCGCCGCATCGCACCGCTGCGCAATGCCGCGGCGAAAGCCGGGGTCAGGGTGAAGCTGGAGTCACCCCCGCTGCATGGGATCAGTACGGCCATGCCAGGCTATCGCTGGCCCTATCCTGTCGAGTCCCCCGGCCCCCGGTTCCTGCTGGTGCGTGATAGTGACGCCAGCGACGCGCTGAAGCCCTTCCTGGCGGGCTGGCGTTGGCGTATCGAGCCGCTTCGCGCATTGCCGGATGAGGCGCGGGAGCCGCTGGAGGCACTGCTGATGCGTCTGCCCCAGGATGCCCTGGTGGTCGAATCCAGCGAACATGGGCTCACGCTTTGGTGGTGGGAGTCCCAGGGCGCCGATCGATTTCTGACCTATGTGGCCGATTTTCGCCGCCTGCGCGATGCCCTGGCAGGCCACGCCGACCGGCCGCCCGCCACCCGTGCCTTCGGCGAGGGAGAAGGCACCACCCCAGGCTGAGGTTCTCCCTTCTGGCTGAGAGGGTCAGGCCCCGCTTTCGCGGGCCTGTATTGCCAGGCCATTGTTTTCGATGTGGGCCAGCAGGGCGTCCAGTTGCTTGACGTCGGCATCGCTGAGGCCTGACAGCATCTCGCGTCGCGCCTGGGTCACGACTTCATCGATCTGCTCAAGCAGTGGGGTCGCTTCGGGGGTGAGGAAGACGCGCTTGGTGCGGCGGTCCTGCTCGCAGGGCCGCCGTTCGATCAGGCCCTGCTCCGAGAGCTGGTCGAGGGTGCGTACCAGCGATGGCGCTTCCACGCCGATGGCACGGGCCAGGTCGCACTGGGGCTGCCCGTCGCCGAGGCGCCAGAGATGGTAGAGGGTGATCCAGCGCGTCTGAGTCAGGCCCAGGGGCGCCAGTCGCTCGTCGATGATGGCCCGCCACAGCCGGGGAAGGCGGGAGAGCCGGAAGCCGATGTTCTGGTGCATGGGACTCCGCAATTGCGTTGAATTTGCCGAATTGTCCGGACCCGAAGCGTGTAATGCAACTCCCGGCAATTTGCGCCGGGCGCCGAGCGTCATCGATGCGTCGCTAAGCGTCCGGGTCAGCCTCCGGATCCTGGGCTTCATGAGCCTCGGATTCGTCTGATGTGTCCCCATCATCGGGCCGTTCACTCTGGCCGGCGCGATTCCCGGGGACAAGGCGGTGCAGGTCGAGTCCAGGTAGCCCCGGTGGTGGTGAGGACCTGCCATCGGCCAGGGTGGCCTTCGACGCATCCTGGGTTACCTGGAAGCGCAGCACGCCAATGCGCTGACCGCTATCCGTCATCACATCGATGCGCCATTTGCCGGCGGGATCCTCCGGGAAATTCAGCTTGTGGGTCCAGGCCCGATAGCCCTCCTGGCGTCCCCCGTCGATACTCAGTGGAATGCGGTCGATCAGTTCGCCTTCGTGTCGCCATTCGTGGACGACCTCTTCGCGCAGCCCCCGTGGCGCACGAATGGCCGTGTAGGCGTAGAGTCCCTGGCGGCGAAGCGTGTCGGGCGTCAGCAGGGCGCTACCTTCCGGTCTTCGCTCTGCAACATCGAAGGCCGGTGACAGGGCGCTGGCCGATATCCACAGATTGGCCGGTGGCACCCAGGCGCGCCCGCTCCAGGCCAGTAGCGTCAATATCGGTAGCGTGGCCAGTACGATGGCCCAGCGTTGGATGGTCATCGGCCGCAAGAGCTGCAGCAGGCTGGGCAGGCTGAATATCAGCATGCACGCCAGGGCCAGCTTCAGGCTCTGGCCGGTGGTCAGCTGCAACATCAGCGGCATGATCACCAGTACCACCAGGAAGACGCACTGGGCATGGAAGGCGAAATAGAGCCAGCGGGCACGCTCGGCCAGCTTGTAGTAGAGCGGGTCGAGTATCGAAAACACCGCCATGCCGAGCACCAGCAGGGCGAACAACCCCTGGCCGCTGGCCCAGACGGTCGTGGCGAGCACGAACGGTAGGCAGAAGAACAGCGTCTCCTGGTGCACCATCTGGGCGATGAAGGTGGTGACGCCCCGGGGCAGGCCCGGGTGGCCGCGGCGGGCCAGCAAACGCCCGATCAGACTCTCGGAGAGCAGCAGGATCCAGGCCAGCAGCATGCTCAGTGCCAGCACGACGCCCAGCCACTGCT
>NZ_AZQX01000290.1:0-19548 GCF_000568385.1 Halomonas sp. BC04 | reverse complement strand
GTACTCCACGTCACGCATGATGTACTCGAGCGAAGCAAAGGCACCCTCGGCGGTGGGGTTGTAGCTCATGGTGAGCCATACCCCGGTGAGGATCTGGTTGACCAGCACCAGCAGAGCCAGGGAACCGAAAAAGTACCAGAAGTTGAAGTTTCTCGGCGCGTAGTACTTCGAAAAATGGTCCTGCCACATTTGCGTGGCGGGAAAGCGATCGTCCACCCAGCGCATGATGCCGCTTTCCGCCTTGATCCGGTTCGGATTACCCATCACACAGCCTCCTCGTCTTCACCGACGATGATGATGTCATCGGTCTCAAAGCGGTACGGCGGTACTTCGAGGTTGGACGGTGCCGGCACATTGCGGAACACGCGACCCGAGAGATCGAAGTAGGAGCGTGGCAGGGACAGAAATAGCCCCCGGGCCAGGCGGTCATATCGACGTCGTCCGGCCCCGGGCGATAGAGCGGAGAGCAGCCAAGATGGGTGCAGATCCCGATCAGCACCGAGATATCGGGTCGTATCGAGCGCAGCGGGCCGGTGACATACGGCGGCTGCTGGGGGGCCTGGGAATCAGGGTCGACCAGGCGAGCGGGATCGAAGTTCTCGGTACGCTCGATCATGTCGTCGGTACGCTTGACGATCCACACGGGACGCCCGCGCCACTCGACGGTCATGCGCTGCCCCGGCTCCAGCTTGGAAATGTCCGCCTGGATCGGCGCCCCCGCCGCTCGTGCCCTGGCACTCGGCTGCCAGGAAGCCACAAAGGGAACCGCCACTCCCACTGCACCCACCGCACCCACAACGGTGGTGGCACCCAGGAGGAGACGGCGCCGCCCTTTGTTCACGCCGTTATCTGCCATGTTATGGTTTCTCCCATCAGCTTACCCGTCGATCCAGCACGGGGGTGGTATCCCGCGACCACGGATATAAAAATCCGTCGTATCTTAAGGAATCCTGCCGCTTGGCACAAGACAAAGCACGCCTGACCAAGGTGGTATTTTCTATGCAAAATTCTGTTTTCCAAAAGAAAAAACCCAGGCAATTGCCTGGGTTTTTCTTTCTGCACAGACCGCGATCAGCGCTTTGAGAACTGCGGGCGACGACGCGCCTTGCGCAGGCCGACCTTCTTCCGCTCGACCTGGCGCGCATCACGAGTGACATATCCGGCCGCACGCAGCGCAGGGCGGAAGTCCTCGTTGTACTCCATCAGGGCACGGGTGATGCCGTGGCGAATAGCGCCAGCCTGTGAGGAGCCACCACCACCCTTGACGGTGACAAAGACGTCGAACTGACCCACGGTGTCGGTCAGCTCCAGCGGCTGGCGAACCACCATGCGGCCGGTGACGCGGCCGAAATACTGGTCCAGCTCATGGCTGTTGACGGTGATCTTGCCGGTTCCCGGCTTGAGAAAGACACGGGCGGTGGATGTCTTGCGGCGCCCGGTACCGTAATAGTGCTGTGTCATGGCAATGACCCCCTCAGATGTTCAGTTCTTGCGGCTGCTGGGCGGCGTGCGGATGCTCGGCGCCGGCGTAGACCTTGAGCTTGGAGTACATCGCACGTCCCAGGGGGCCCTTCGGCAGCATACCCTTGACAGCGGACTCGATGACACGCTCGGGAGCATGAGCGATCATCTTCTCGAAGCTCATGGAGCGCAGGCCACCCGGGTAGCCGGTGTGGCGATAGTAGGTCTTGGCCTTCGCCTTGTTGCCGGTGACATGCACCTTCTCGGCATTGATCACGACGATGTAGTCGCCGGTATCGACGTGGGGCGTGAATTCTGGCTTGTGCTTGCCGCGCAGGCGACGAGCAATTTCGGTGGCCAGACGACCTAGCGTCTTGTCCGCAGCATCGACGACATACCAGTCGCGCTGGACGGACTGCGGCTTAGCAGTGAACGTCTTCATGGATGAAATCACCACAATATATAGATGTATTGGATCCTGCCGCCGGAACTGCCGACATGGGATCTTCCCTATTCTTCTTGGTTGCCGCCACCAACAGCGACGACAACGATCAAGCGAGGCGGCATTCTACCTGACTCGCGGGCACTTGATAAGAGGCATGTCACGGTTTATGTGGCAGCGCCAGGTACTCGTGGGACTGCATCTCCTGGAGTCGCGACAGGGTTCGCTGAAACTCGAACTCGAGCCGGCCATTGGCGTAGAGCGCCTCGGCTGTCGTCTCGGCGGAGAGCAGCAGCTTGACGCCACGGTCGTAGAACTCGTCGACCATGTTGATGAAGCGCCTCGCCTGGTCGTCGGTTGCCGCTCCCATGCGGGTCACATTGGAAACCAGCACGGTATGGTACTCCCGCGCCAGCTCGATGTAATCGTTCTGGCTGCGCGGCCCGTCGCAGAGTTCGCGAAATTCGAACCACACCACGTCGTCATGGAGCCGGCGCGCATGCAACACGCGATGATTGACCTCTATCGACACATCGGTCTCGCCGTCGTGACCGGCTATCTCGCGAAAGCTGCGAGCGAGCTCGGCATCGGCCGCGTCGTCGAGCGGCGCATGGAAGATCTCGGCACGCTCCAGTGCCCGCAATCGATAGTCGATGCCCGAATCGACATTGACCACCTGGCAGTGTCGCTTGAGCAGGTCGATGGCAGGCAGGAACCTGGCCCGCTGTAGCCCGTCCTTGTAAAGCTCGTCGGGGACGATATTCGACGTCGCCACCAGCACGACACCACGCTCGAAGAGCGCCTCGAGGAGGTTGGCCAGGATCATCGCATCGGTGATGTCCTTGACGAAGAATTCATCGAAACAGATGACCCGCGCCTCGGCTGCGAACTTGCCGGCGATCAGGGTCAAAGGATTCTTCTCGCCCTTGTAGTGCTCGAGCTCATTGTGCACACGCTGCATGAAGCGGTGAAAATGGGTGCGCATCTTGTCGGGGAACGGCAGCGACTCGTGAAAGGTGTCGACCAGATAAGTCTTGCCGCGCCCCACGCCCCCCCAGAGATAGAGCCCCTGAATCGCCGGCAGTGCTGGCGCTGCATCCGGCTTTTCGCGCCGGCCGAACAGGCCTGCCACCCGCGACTTCAGGCCGCGGCTGGTGGTAACCGCCCTCGGTGCGGCCCGCGGCATCGCCACCAGCTGATCGAAGAGGCGCTGCAGGTGCATGACAGCCTGCTCCTGGGCCGGGTCGTACTGGAAACCTTCACGCTCGATATCGGCACGATAACGCGCCAGTGGCGTAATACCGGGAGTCGAATGAGAGTCCACCGGGGTCGCAGTCGCACACATGGCAATTCCTTGCTGACTTGGCTCATAAGTAGGCAGGCTCGGCATTATACGCACCCCGAAGCCTTTCCGCAGAATATCGCTGGCTGACACTGCGTTGACCGGCCGACCGCCCACACCCCTATAATGGGACGCCAGACGACCGAGTGCGGCGCCATGCCGACACCACGCGCTCAGCGTGTACCAGCTTCAGGGGAGAACCACGTGGAATACGGCAACATCAACTGGCTCGTCGCCATCGTCAGCCTGCTGGCCGGCCTGGGCCTCGGCGGCCTGGGCTACCATCTGTTCGGCGCCTCCGCGAGCCGCCTGCAACAACAGCGACAGCAGCTGGCGGAACGCGAGCGGGAGCTGAGCGAGCTCAAGGAGGGCCTGGGAGAGCATTTCAGCCAGGTCGGCATGATGGTCGCCAACATCCAGCGTGAAATCCGCACGCTCGAACACCGCGTGACCGAAGACGCCAGCACCCTGAACTGCGAGTCGCCTGTCACCCGCCGTCTCGACCTGGCCGAGCAGAAAACGCTCGCCCCCCAGGCGGACGAAATACCCACGCCCCGCGACTATGCCGACGGCACCGGCGGCACCCTATCGGAAGACTTCGGACTCAAGTCTGACAAAGAGACCAGAGACGCCCCGCAGCCGCCACGCTACTGACGGCACACGGCATGGCAAGAAGGGCCCCAGCCCGGCATCATGCCGGGTTGTCGATGTCGACGAAACGGTGCTCGATGCCAAACTCCCGAACCAGCCATTCCCCCAGCGCCTGAACGCCATAGCGCTCGGTGGCGTGATGTCCGGCTGCCAGGTAGTGGATACCGAGCTCCCGCGCCAGGTGGGTGGTCCGCTCGGATATCTCACCCGAAATAAAGGCGTCGGCGCCGGCCTCCCAGGCCCGGGCGATCATGTCCTGCGCGCCCCCCGTGCACCAGGCCACACGCCTCACCGCTCCCACACCCGGCGCCTCGACCAGCAGAGGTTCCCGCCCCAGGCAACCCGCCACATGGCCGGCCAAATCGCCAGCCCCACGCGCTTCCGGCAGGCGACCCATCCACAACAGCCCTTCGCCGATATCGCCATCGGCGCAACCCTCCACCAGGAACCCTAGCCGACGAGCCAGCTCGGCGTTGTTGCCCAGCTCGGCATGGGCGTCCAGCGGCAGGTGATAGGCCAGCAAGTTGATATCGTTGAGCAACAGCGTGCGCAGGCGACGCTGCTTCATGCCGGTGACGGCAACCGGCTCGTTCTTCCAGAAGTAGCCGTGATGCACCAGCACAAGGTCGGCCCCCCAGGCCACCGCTTCATCGAGCAGCGCCTGACAGGCGGTGACACCGGTCATGACACGGGTGATGCGCACGCGCCCTGCCACCTGTAGCCCATTGACCGTGTAATCCTGAAAGCGCTGCACATCGAGCAGGGCGTCACAGGTCCTCACCAGGTCATCGCGGGAAATCATTCGGCCCTCCGGACAGCGGTTCGCTTGGAATGTTAGGATAGCGTCATTGTAACGACTGCGCGGAGCGGCATCGACTGCTCCCCTCCAATCAGGAAAGCACCGCATGCGTCGTCCATTATTCGCCTATGCACTTCCCGCCCTCATCGGCGTGCTGCTGGCCATCGTACTGCTCAATACCTTCCCGCAACTCCTGGGCCCTTCCCAACCCGACCCCACCACGGCCCCGCCCGCCATTGAAGCCCCCGGGGAGCTGCAGCAGCCGGTATCGCGTGCCACTCCCGAGGTGCGCCAGGCCGAGCCCCTGAGCCGCATGCAAGGGCCGGTCAGCTATTCGGAGGCGGTGGAAAAGGCCGCCCCGGCGGTGGTCAATATCTACTCATCACGGGTCGTCGCCCTCGAAGAGCACCCGATGATGTCGGACCCCTTCTTCCGTCAATTCTTCGGCGACGACCTGCCCAGTCAACAACGGTTTCTCTCCAGCCTGGGCTCCGGCGTCATCGTCAGCGAAGACGGCTATGTGCTCACCAACCATCACGTGATCGACGGTGCCGACGAAATCCAGGTGGCCCTGCGTGACGGTCGTGAAACCCTGGCTGAGGTGATCGGCACCGATCCGGAAAGCGACCTGGCCGTGCTGCGCATCGACCTGGAAGACCTCCCGGTGATCACCCTCTACGACACCGAGGACGTGGCGGTAGGCGACATCGCCATGGCCATCGGCAACCCCTTCGGCGTAGGTCAGACCGTAACCATGGGCATCATCAGCGCCACCGGGCGCACACACCTGGGCCTGAGCGCCTATGAAGATTTCATTCAGACCGATGCCGCCATCAATCCCGGGAACTCCGGTGGCGCGCTGATCAATGCAGAAGGCGCCCTGGTGGGTATCAATACCGCCATCTTCTCGCGCTCCGGCGGTTCCCAGGGGGTGGGCTTCGCCATTCCCACCCGCCTGGCCCACAGTATCCTCGATGACCTGGTGACCCAGGGCCGCGTGATCCGCGGCTGGCTGGGCATCGAGGCGCAGGAGATCACCCCGGAACTGGCCGCCTCCTTCGGCCTCCAGGCCCCTCGCGGCGTGGTGATCTCCGGCGTGGTTAGGGACGGCCCCGCTTCCCGGGCGGGCCTGCGCCCGGGCGACGTGCTGCTGGAAGTCGATGGTCGGCCTATCCTCGATGCCCGAGTGGCCATGAGCGATATCGCAGCCATCCAGCCCGGTGCCACGCTACCGCTGACTGTCGTGCGCAGCGGCGACAAACTCAGCATCGAGCTGGAAGTCGGCGAGCGCCCGCCGCCGCAACTGAGACAACCGGAACGCTAGTCATGTCCGAGAACGGACTGACGACCACATCCGTGCCCAGCAGAGAACCTCGCACAAAAGGCCCTGTCCAGTGACTGGACAGGGCCTTTCCCATGATCGACGATGGCGACAACCGGAAAGCGCTACTTCTGAATCCGGTACTCGGCTGAACGGGCATGGGCGGTCAAGGACTCGCCGCGGGCGAGGATCGATGCCACCCGCCCCAGCTCCGACGCACCCTCCCGGGAGCAGTTGATGATCGAGGAGCGCTTCTGAAAATCGTAGACACCCAGCGGCGACGAGAATCGGGCCGTCCCCGAGGTGGGCAGCACGTGGTTGGGGCCGGCGCAGTAGTCGCCCAGCGCCTCGGCAGTGTAGCGCCCCATGAAGATGGCGCCCGCATGGCGCACCTCCGGCAACAGCGCCTCCGGGTCCGCCATGGAGAGCTCCAGGTGTTCCGGCGCGATACGATTGATCAAGCGAACCGCCTCATCCCGGTCCCGGCAGTGAATCAACGCACCTCGGCGAGACAGCGACTCCCTCACGATTGACTCTCGCTCAAGGGTCGGCAGCAGCCGTTCGATGGATGCCTCCACCGCATCCAGGTGGCTGACATCCCAGCTGACCAGCAGAGCCTGGGCGTCCTCATCATGCTCCGCCTGGGAAAAGAGGTCCATGGCCAGCCAGTCGGGTGCGGTTCCCCCGTCGGATACCACCAGTATCTCGGAGGGGCCGGCAATCATGTCGATACCCACCTGGCCGAACACCGCCCGCTTGGCCGTCGCCACATAGATGTTGCCAGGGCCCACGATCTTGTCGACCCGGGGCACCGTTTCGGTGCCATAGGCCAAAGCCGCCACGGCCTGGGCGCCGCCGATGGTGAAGACATGATCCACGCCGGCCAGGTGGGCTGCCGCCAGCACCAGCTCATTGAGCACCCCATCCGGGGTGGGCACTACCATGACGATCTCACGAACCCCGGCCACATGGGCGGGTATGGCATTCATCAACACCGACGAAGGATAGGCCGCCTTGCCACCCGGCACATAGATGCCCGCACGATCCAGGGCCGTGACCTGCTGCCCCAGTACGGTGCCGTCGGCTTCGGTGAAGGCCCAGGATTCCGGCTTCTGGCGTTCGTGGTAGGCACGGATACGCTCCGCCGCCTTCGACAGGGCGGCACGCTGCTCTTCAGGAAGACCGGTAAAGGCCTGCTCGAGCCGCTCCGCATCGAGGGTCAGCTCCGCCATGCTCGAGACGTCGAGCCGGTCGAAGCGATTGGAGTACTCTACCAGTGCGGAATCGCCACGCGCCCTGACACCGCCAAGGATGTCATCGACACGGCGCTGGATCTCGGCATCGGATACGCCCTCCCAGGCGAGCAGCGCATCGAGACGCGCCTCGAAATCGCCAGCGGCGGTCGAGAGCCGCGCGATCGCGGCGGAGTCGACAAGGGTTTCGCTCATGATGGAGTTCGCCTCTACAAGGTTGATAGCATTCATATCACGCCCCTCGCCTGACGCCGGAGCGTTCAGGGCGAGATGGCGCCTTCGCTGGCACGCCGCTTGCCCACTGCCTCGGTCAGGCGCGCAATCAGTGGCTTGAGTTGAGCGTGCTTCATGGTCATGGCTGCCTTGTTGACCACCAGGCGCGTGCTGATCGGTGCAATCAGCTCGCGCGGCGACATGCCGTTGGCTCGCAGCGTATTACCGGTATCGACGATATCGACGATTTCATCGGCCAGGTTCATCAGCGGCGCCAGCTCCATGGCCCCATAGAGCTTGATCACCTCGGCCTGGATGCCCTGCTCCGCGTAATATCGCCGTGCCACGTTGACGAACTTGGTGGCCACTCTGCGCCGCGCACGAGCCGGCTCGGCGCCATCGATGCCCGCGGTCATCAGCTTGCACTTGGCAATCTCGAGATCCAGCGGCTCGTAGAGGCCCTCGGCGCCGTGCTCGAGCAACACGTCCTTTCCGGCGACCCCCAGGTCGGCGGCCCCCAACTGGACATAGGTGGGCACGTCGGTGGCGCGGATAATCACCAGCTTCACATCTGCCAGATTGGTGTCGAAGAGCAACTTGCGGCTCTTGCCCAGGTCTTCAACCGGCGCAATGCCGGCATCGGCCAGCAGCGGCAGTGTTTCATCGAGAATACGGCCCTTGGAGAGGGCCAGAATCAGTTGCTTGCTCATGGTCTCGCCTGTGGTCGGGAAAAGCGCATGTCGAGAAAACCCCTCAACCGGGAATTCGACGGATCCGCGCACCCAGAAGCTGCAGCTTCTCCTCGATGCACTCATAGCCGCGGTCGATGTGGTAGATGCGATCCACCAGCGTCTCCCCTTCAGCCATCATGGCCACGATGACCAGCGAGGCCGAGGCCCGCAGGTCGGTGGCCATGACCGGCGCCCCGGAAAGCCGCTCGACACCGGTAATCAGCGCAGTATTGCCCTCCAGCACGATGTTGGCGCCCATGCGATTCAGTTCCTGCACGTGCATGAAGCGATTCTCGAAGATGGTCTCGACCACCCGCGAGTTGCCTTCCGCCACCGCATTGAGCGCCACGAACTGGGCCTGCATGTCCGTGGGGAAGGCAGGGTACGGTGCAGTGCGGATATTCACCGGGCGCGGCCGGCGCCCCTCCATGTCCAGCTCGATCCAGCCATCTCCCAGCGTGATCTTGGCACCGGCCTCCTCCAGCTTGGCCAGCACCGCCTCGAGAATATCGGCCCGGGTGTTGCGCACGCGAACACGACCACGGCTCAGGGCGGCAGCCACCAGGAAAGTGCCGGTCTCGATACGATCCGGCATGACGTCATGGTAGGCACCGTGAAGCCGCTCCACACCCTCGATCACGATGGTATCCGTGCCATGTCCGCGAATATTGGCCCCCATCTTGATCAGGCAATCAGCCAGGTCGACCACCTCGGGCTCGCGGGCGGCGTTCTCCAGTATCGTGGTGCCTTCGGCCAGGGTCGCCGCCATCAACAGGTTTTCAGTGCCGGTGACGGTGACGGTATCGAAGAAGATCGTGGCGCCCTTGAGTCGCCCATCGACCCGGGCGCGGATATAGCCGCCCTCGACGCGAATCTCCGCGCCCATGGCTTCCAGCCCGCGAATATGCAGGTCCACGGGGCGCGAGCCGATGGCACAGCCACCGGGCAGTGACACGTCCGCATGGCCGAAGTGAGCCAGCAGCGGGCCGAGTACGAGAATGGAAGCCCGCATCTTCTTGACCAGCTCGTAGGGCGCATGGCAATCCTTCACCTGGGATCCATCCAGCTGGATGGTCATCTTCTCGCCCATCACCGGCTCGACACCCATGCGGCCAAGCAACTCCAGCGTGGTCGTGATGTCCTGCAGATGCGGCAGATTGCCGATGGTCACAGGCTCGTCGCCGAGCAACGTGGCACAGAGAATGGGCAGGGCGGCGTTCTTGGCGCCACTGGCCCAGACCTCGCCATTGACGGGGCCATTACCGGTAATTATCAACTTGTCCATGGAGGTTCGACCGTCAGGCACCCTGGTTCTGTGAAGCCGCATTCTCCGGCGCGCTAACCCACTGCGCCGGGGTATAGGTCTTGATGCTGACGGCATGAACGGCCCCGGAGGCGATCTCTTCCGACAGGGCACCATAGATCAACTGCTGGCGCTTGACCGGTGACAGCCCGTCGAATACATCGCCCACGGCGATGACCTGGAAGTTGCACCCTTCACCTTGAATATGGAAATCGCAGCCTTCGATACGGGCCTCTAGCAGCGCCTTGACGTCACTGGGTTGCATGAAACCGGAACTCCTGTGATCGATACGGGGGACACACGACCGCAGGGGCCGGTGCCATAGTCAGATTATGGTGACATGGTAATGAAAAGCACCCCACTTGGCGATGCCGGAGCAGGACGGAACTCAAGAGGAGGGTGCTTCAGCGACCGGCAGCAGGGCATTGAGGCCGGCAACCCCTGTCAGCCTGAGCAGGGGCTTGGATAGTCGTACCGAATCAATCTGAATACCGGCAGCACGCGAACGCCGCGTCCACTCCAGCAACACGCTGAGTGCCGCACTGCTGACCTGCTCCACGCCGCTCAGGTCCAGCTCCATCCGGGAGCCGGACGGCTGCTCGGCCAGCCAGGCGCTACCGGCTTCGGCAAGCTGCGCCGCCATGTCGAAGTCGACATTGCCAGTCACGGCCAGCCGGGCGGGACTGGCCTCCAGGCGAACACCGCCGCGGTCGAGCAGCAGGCTCAACCTCTTCCGCCTTCTTCGAGTTCGTCAGCAGCGAGTTCCGGCGACCAGTTGGCGATCACGGCGTCGTAATCCCGATTGTGGTCGCGCATGGCCTGGTCGAACTGGTTGCGGAACGTCAGCCCCAGGTTGATGCCATTCACGATGACATTGACCACTTTCCACTGCCCATCCGAGAGGCGCAGGGTGTAGCTGACGGGGTAGACGGTGCCATCGACCGCGACCACTTCCATGGCAACGCTCGCCTGATCCTCATGACGCGGCGCTCGCTGGCTGTCAAGCACGCGAAGTTCGCGATAGTCGAAGGTGACCAGACCCTTGGTATAGGTGTCGATCAGTGTCTGGCGGAAGGTATTGGCGAAACGGGAGCGCTGCTGGGGCGTGGCGTTCTGGAAATAGCGCCCCATGACGCTGGCCCCGATGTAGCGAAAATCGGCAATCTCATTCAGGCTCTCATCGACCAGTGCCTTCAGTTCATCCACATTGGCCGCAAAGTAATCCTCGCGCCCCTCAATCTGGCCCATCATGTCGTTGACGCTGTCGCGAATCACCTGCTCGGGGCTGCGTTCGGGCTCGGCCTGGGCCGAGAGGGAAAACAGCGCCATGCACAACCCGGCCGCCAGCAGGCGAAGAAAGGTAATAGAGGAAGACATCAGTGTCATGGGGTGCCCTCGAAGGAAACGGGAATTGAGTGACGCAAGGCCAGGCCTCTAGTCGCTGACCATATTGGACACGAATTGCTGGATGAGTTCTTCCAGCACCATGGCGGACTGGGTGTCGCGGATGGTATCGCCATCGGCAAGGGTGTCCGGATCCCCTCCGACCGTAAGCCCGATGTACTGCTCGCCAAGCAGGCCGGCAGTGAGAATCGCAGCGGTGGTATCGCGGGGAAGCCGGTCCTCGAGTTCGGCGTCGAGCTCCAGCACCACACGGGCATCGTACCAGTCGGCATCGAGTTCAATGGCGATGACCCGGCCCACCGTCACGCCCGCCATGGTCACCCGGGCGCGCGGCTTGAGGCTGCCGATATTGGCAAAGTTGGCCTCGAGCCGGAAGGTATCGCCCGGAGGGGTGAAGGCCATGCCACTGACCCGCATTCCCAGGAACAGGAGCCCGAGGATACCCGCCAACATGAACAGGCCGACACCCAGCTCCATCGTCTTGCTGCGCTTCATTGCGTCTCTCCGAACGTCAAAACAAGTCTTCCCGTCATCAGGAAAATCCTCCGAACATCAGCGCGGTGAGCACGAAGTCCAGGCCGAGCACCGCCAGCGACGAGTAGACCACGGTGCGTGTGGTGGCCCGCGAGATGCCTTCCGAAGTGGGCACCAGGTCATAACCCTGGAACACCGCGATCCAGGTCACCACCAGCGCGAAGACCACGCTCTTGACCATGCCGTTGCCCACGTCACCGACGAAGTCGACGCTGGCCTGCATGTTGCCCCAGTAGGAGCCTTCGAAGACCCCCAGCCACTCGACACCCACCAGGTATCCGCCGTAGATGCCGACCACACTGAAGCCGACGGTCAACACCGGCAGCGCCACGAAACCGGCCCATAGCCGGGGGGCGACCACCCGCCTCAGCGGGTCGACGCCAATCATTTCCATGCTGGTCAGCTGCTCGGTGGCCTTCATCAGGCCGATTTCGGCAGTCAACGCCGAGCCGGCCCGGCCGGCAAACAGCAGCGCCGCCACCACCGGCGAGAGTTCACGCAGCAGCGACAGCGCCACCATCTGCCCCAGTGCCTGCTCGGCGCCGAAATCGACCAGGAGGGTGTAGCCCTGGAGCGCCAGCACCATGCCGATGAAGAGCCCCGAGACCAGCACGATGGCCAGTGACAGGACGCCGACGAAATGCACCTGCCGCAGCCACAGGTACCAGCCCTCCCGGGATGGAATACCAATGGCCGACTGGGCCAGGAATTGCCCCGCCCGGCCCAGGGCTTCGAGCACTTCGCAACCGCGACGTCCGAGACTCACGATTCGCCCGATCATGGGCGCCCCTCCCCGTTGAGGATGTCGCTGAAGAAATCCGTCGCCGGATAATGAAAGGGGACCGGACCGTCTGGCTCGCCATGGACGAACTGGCTGACTCGCGGATCCTCGTCGACATCCAGCGAGCCCGGCGTGCCTTGGGCCATGACCCGGCCGTCGGAGATCACGTAGACATAGTCGGCTATGGACAGCGTTTCCTGGATATCGTGCGACACCACGATGGCCGTCAGCCCCAGTGCATCGTTGAGTCGCTTGATCAGCTGCACCAGGACGCCCTTGGAAATGGGATCCTGCCCCACGAAGGGCTCATCGTAGAGAATCAGCTCGGGATCCAGGGCAATGGCACGGGCCAGGGCAACCCGGCGGGCCATGCCGCCGGAAAGCTCCGATGGCATCAGGTCGCGCGCACCGCGCAGCCCGACAGCCTGCAGCTTCATCAGCGCCAGGTCACGGATCATCGCCTCGGGCAGATCGGTGTGCACCCGCAGGGGGAAGGCCACATTCTCGAACACACTGAGATCGGAAAAGAGCGCACCACTCTGGAACAGCATGCCCATCCGCCGCCGCAGTCGGAACAGCGCCTTGCGCGGCAGGGAATGCACATCCTCGCCGTCAATTCTGATGCAGCCTGCATCGGGAACGAGCTGCCCGCCGATCAACTTGAGCAGGGTCGTCTTGCCCGTGCCGCTGGGACCCAGGATAGCGGTGATCTTGCCCCGTGGAATCTGCAATTCCACGCCACGGAAGATATCTTTCTCCCCCCGGGAAAAATGCAGACCCTCCACCACCACGAAGGGGGATTCGGTCATTGCGAGACGTCCATCGAAAAAATTATCGAACATCGTATCCTAACCGGGTCGCAGGGCGCCAGCCCAACCCCGGCGGCACTTGCACCCCGGCCCGCCAGCACGTCTAATATGCGCCTCCTGAACACCTCGGCCCCTCCCACTCATGCTGATACCCCTACTCATGGTCACTGCCGGCCTCATCGGCCTGGTCTGGAGTGCCGATCGCTTCGTCGGCGCCGCTGCGGCCACCGCCCGCGGCACCGGCCTGAGCCCCCTGCTGATAGGCATGACCGTCGTGGCCCTGGGCACCTCGGCACCGGAAATGGTGGTGGCGGTATTCGCGGCCATGGATGGGATTCCCGACCTGGCCACCGGCAATGCCCTGGGCTCGAACATTGCCAATATCGGCCTTGTCCTCGGTATCACGGCGCTGGTGAGACCAATCCCCGTACCCTTCTCCCTGGTACGGCGCGAACTGCCACTGCTGCTTGGAGCCACAGGCCTGGCGGGCTATACCCTGGCCAACGGCATCCTGGGGCGCTTCGACGCGCTGTTCCTCTCCCTCCTGCTGGTCTTCAGCCTGTGGTGGCTGGTGCGCGCCGACACGCCCGATGCCGCTCCGACCGGCGAGATACCCGACATGGCTCTGCCACGGGCGCTCTGCTGGCTGGCCGGCACGCTGCTGTTGCTGGCACTTAGCTCGCGAGCCCTGGTCTGGGGCGCCAGTGAGCTTGCCCATAGCATGGGCGTCAGCGAGTTGGTCATCGGCCTCACCATCGTGGCCATCGGCACCAGCCTGCCGGAGCTCGCCGCCTGCGTGGCCAGCGCCCTGAAGGGGCACCATGAGCTGGCCATCGGCAATGTGATCGGCTCGAACCTGTTCAACCTGCTGGCGGTGCTGCCCATTCCTGCCCTGCTTGCCCCCGGCCCAATCGATGCCGCAGCAGCGACCCGAGACTATCCCATCATGCTGCTGTTGACGCTGGCCATGGCCATGCTGCTGCTGTGGCAGCGCCATGGCCACATCAAGCGACTGCCTGCCGGCCTGCTGTTGGCGTGCTACCTCGCCTATCTGGGCTGGCTGGCGCTTGTCGGCAACGGAGCTCCTTGAGTGAAACGCCACAACGGGCAACAATCATCGTCATGACCAAAGATGCCGCTACGCCCCATCCAACCGAACCTGTCGACGGCGCTTCGCCTTTGCGCGATAGCGCGCGCCGCACCCTGCAAGTCGAACAGCAGGCCATTGCCGCGCTGGCCGACCGACTGGACAGCCATTTCGATCAAGCCTGCGAACTGATGCTCGCCTGCCAGGGACGTGTGGTCGTCACCGGCATGGGCAAGTCCGGCCATATCGCCGGCAAGATTGCCGCAACCCTGGCCAGCACCGGCACGCCCGCCTTCTTCGTCCACCCCGGCGAAGCCAGCCATGGGGACCTCGGCATGATCACGCCGGGCGACGTGGTGCTGGCCCTCTCCAACTCCGGCGAAACCGGCGAAGTCACCGCAATACTGCCACTGCTCAAGCGCCTGGGCACGCCACTGATCAGCATGACGGGGAACCCCGATTCGACGCTGGCGCGCCATGCCGACGCCCACCTGAATGCTGCCGTCGCCCGGGAAGCCTGCCCCCTGGACCTGGCTCCCACCGCATCGACCACGGCGGCACTCGCCCTGGGAGACGCCCTGGCCGTCGCCCTGCTGGAAGCCCGTGGCTTCACCGCCGAGGACTTCGCCCGCTCCCACCCGGGAGGGAGCCTGGGCAAGCGACTCCTGCTGCGGGTCGCAGACCTCATGCACCAGGGCGCGCGGCTGCCGAGCATACCGCTGGGCAGCCCGCTACGGGAGGCCCTGCTGGAAATATCCCGGCAGGGTCTCGGCTTCACCTGCGTGGTCGACGAGCAGAATCACCTGATTGGTGTCTATACCGATGGCGACCTGCGCCGCACCCTGGACCAGCATAACGACCTCAGCCGGTTGATTGTCGATGACGTCATGACTCGCCCCGGGAAGCGCATCGCTCCCGACCTGCTGGCCGCCGAAGCGGTTCGCGTCATGGAGGACAACCGGATCACGGCCCTGGCCGTGGTCGACGACGAGGGGCACCCAGTCGGTGCCCTGCACATGCACGATCTGCTGCGCAGCGGCGTGATCTGACGACCCATAGAACCTCTGATCCTTTAACCCAAGGAGAGCCCATGGCTCTGGCAACACCAATCAATGACTCCCACCTCCTCGACCGTCTGCGCCAGATCCGACTGCTGGCACTCGATGTCGATGGTGTGCTGACGGACGGTCGCCTCTACTTCCAGGCCGATGGCGTGGAGATCAAGGCATTCCATACCCAGGACGGGCTGGGCATCAAGCTGCTGCGCCGCGCCGGCATCCAGGTGGCCCTGCTGACGGGGCGCGACTCCCCCATGGTCAGCCATCGTGCCGCGGCACTGGGCATCGACCATGTCTTCCAGAGCTGCGAGGACAAGCTGGCCACCCTGCGCGAACTCTGCCGCCGCAAGGACCTCTCCCTGGAGCAGGTCGCCTACTGCGGCGATGATCTGCCGACCTGGCCGCCATCCAGCGGGCCGGCATCGGTATCACCGTGCCCGGCGCCCCTCCCTACATCCACGCCCTGGCCGACTGGGTCACCGAACGCCGCGGCGGCCACGGCGCCGTTCGCGAGATCTGCGACACCCTGCTCGAGGCCCAGGGTCACCGGGACGCGCTGGTCGATACCTATCTTCACGTCCAGCACTGACCGCATGCTGCCCAAGCGCCTGCCTCGTCCCTCGTTTCGCCTTTGGCTGCTGCTGATCCTGCTGGGTCTCGGTGCCCTGCTGGCGTGGCTGGCCCCCTGGCAGGCACCCGCCCCCGGGCCGGTGCCTACCGACGACGCCGGCGAACCGGACTACTACCTCGAAGAGGCCAGGCTGACGCGGTTCGACGCCCAGGGCCAGGCCCACCAGCGCCTGGAGAGCCCGCGCCTGGTACACACGCCCCACGATGATGTCACCCGGGCAGTGACCCCGGTAGCCCATTTGATCGACCGTGAGGGACGCCACTGGATCGCCAACGGCGACGAAGGGCGACTCGGGCCCGGCGGCAACCCACTGACGCTGACCGGGAACGCCCGCCTGCTTGCGCCTGAAGAGCGCTGGCAGCTCGATACCGAAATCCTGCACTTCGACGCCAACGTCGGACACGCCTGGAGCGAGACCCCCGCGCTGCTCCAGCAACCGCCCCAACACATGCGCGGCGACCGTTTCGACGTCTGGATTCATGACAATCGAGCACGTTTGACCGACAATGTCCGCGGCCACCACCCCCCGGAAGGCGCGCAGCGGGGCCAGGCCGAGGCCATCGAACCAGAGGATTTCACGCCATGAAGCGACACAAGTGCCCGACCGCCCGCATGCTGCTCACCCTGGCGCTGATTGGCATGGCATGGGGAGGCGGCCCGGCCATGGCCCAACAGCGCGACGCCGACCAACCCATTGAAGTCGAGGCCGATCGACTCGATCTCGATGACACTGCCGGCACCGCCGTCTACACCGGCGACGTGGATATTCGCCAGGGCACCATGCAGCTGACCGGCGACCGGGTGGAGATCCGCCGCAACCAGGCCGGCGAGCTGACTCGTGCCACCGCCACCGGGGAACGCGCCTACATCGAGCAGCAGCCCGATCCGGACGAACCCGTGGTACGTGGATGGGGACGCACCATCGTCTATCATGTCGCCGAGCGACGCGTCGAACTGATCGACCGTGCCGAACTCCATCAGCGTGGCGACACCTTCGATGGCGGCTATCTCGAGTACTTCCTCGATCGCCGCGTGGTTCAGGCACGCTCCGAGAGCGAAGGCGTCGAAGGACGTCAGCGGATTCGCATGACCCTGCAACCGGAGCGCTGACGTGGCAATGAAGACCCTGAGGGCCACCCACCTGGCCAAGAGCTACAAGCGACGCCGCGTGGTGCACGATATCAGCCTTTCCATCGAGCAGGGCAGCATCGTCGGCCTGCTTGGTCCCAACGGGGCCGGCAAGACCACCTCGTTCTACATGATCGTAGGCCTTGTCCGTGCCGACGCGGGTGAAGTGCACATCGACGACCTGGACCTGAGCGGATCGGCCATGCACGAGCGCGCCCGCGCCGGCATCGGCTACCTGCCCCAGGAGGCGTCGATATTCCGCAAGCTCTCGGTGGCGGATAACATCATGGCGATTCTCGAGACGCGCAAGGACCTGGACCGTCGCGGTCGCCAGGCGCGCCTTGAGGAGTTGCTGGAAGACTTCCACGTCACCCATATCCGCGATAATCTCGGCATGAGCCTGTCGGGTGGCGAGCGGCGACGGGTCGAGATCGCCAGGCACTGGCCACCGAACCGGCCTTCATCCTGCTCGATGAGCCCTTTGCCGGCGTGGACCCCATTTCCGTCGGTGAGATCAAGGGCATCATTCGTCAACTGAAGGCGCGCGACATCGGGGTCCTGATTACCGACCACAACGTTCGCGAGACCCTCGACATCTGCAATTCCGCCTACATCGTCGGGGACGGACAGATCATCGCCGAAGGTGACGCCGACGCCATTCTGGCCAACCGCAGGGTACGGGAAGTCTATTTGGGCGAGGACTTTCGCCTTTAGCCAAGTCGCAAGAGACCATACAACCTGCTGTTGTCAATAGTTATATTATAAAGCGGCATAAAGATTGCGGATGGCATGCTTATTGCAAACAATTCGCTTGCAAGTCGAACCGCAGCGGGCTAGGGTGGGATTTTTCGGCAAATGAGCCCTATTCTCATGGCCATGAAAGCATCCTTGCAACTCCGTGTCGGCACCCAGCTGACCATGACTCCCCAGCTGCAGCAGGCGATCGCGCTGCTGCAGCTCTCGACACTCGATCTTCGCCAGGAAATCCAGCAAGCGCTGGAAGCCAACCCCATGCTGGAGCTCGACGACGGCTTCGGCGAACAGGCTGCCGAGGAGACCCGAGAGGAGGAGTGGGCCAGCGAGATTCCCTCCGAACTTTCCACGGACAGCGACTGGTCGGATACCTACCCCGACCATGGCACCAGTACAGGCAGTGGCGAAGGCCCCGATTTCGAGCGCCAGGCCGCCGGGCAGAGCCTGACCAGCCACCTGATCTGGCAGCTGGCGATGACCGATCTCAGCGAGCGCCAGCGCCAGATCGCCGAGAGCCTGATCGATGCCGTGGACGGCACCGGCTACCTGGCACAGCCCCTGGAAGAGATCCGCGACGGGCTGCGGCAGCAGGGTCTCGAAGGCCTGCCGACCCGGGAGGTCGAGCAGGTACTGCTGCGACTGCAGCAGTTCGAGCCCACCGGCGTCTTTGCCCGGGACCTGCGCGAATGCCTTATGCTGCAGCTCGCGGCACTGCCCGACGACACCCCACTGCTGCCCCAGGCTCGGCGTCTCGTGCGACAGTTCCTCGAAGCCCTGGCCAGCGACGACCGCCGACTCCTCAAGCGCCGCCTGGGCCTGGATGACGACGCCCTGGAGGAGGTGATCGCCCTGATTCGCTCGCTGGATCCCCGTCCAGGCAGCGACTTCGCCGAGGTGGGTGGCAATTACATCACCCCCGACCTTCTTGCTCGCCATGACGAGCGTGGCTGGCGCGTCGAGCTCAATGCCGATGCCCTGCCCAGGCTGCGCATCCAGCCCGATTACATGGCACTGGTACGGCGCGCGACAAGAGCCAGGACAACCAGTTTCTCAAGGATCACCTCCAGGAAGCGCGCTGGTTGATGAAGAGCCTGGCCAGCCGTAACGACACCCTGCTGCGTGTCGGCCGTGAGATCATGGCCCGCCAGCTCGACTTTCTCGAGCAGGGGGAGGAGGCCATGCGACCACTGATACTGGCCGATATTGCCCAGGCCGTGGACATGCACGAGTCGACCATATCCCGTGTGACGACCCAGAAATTCATCCATACGCCCCGCGGCGTGTTCGAACTCAAGTTCTTCTTCTCGAGCCATGTGGGCGGCGGAGAGGGCGAAGGCGACGCCTATTCCAGCACGGCGATCCGTGCCCGGATCCGCAAGCTGGTCCAGGACGAGCCGCCCCGCAAGCCGCTGTCGGACAGCCGTCTGGTCGATCTGCTCGCCGAGGACGGTATCCGCGTTGCGCGACGAACCGTTGCCAAATATCGTGAAGCGCTGGGCATACCCTCTTCCAGCGAGCGCAAGCGATTTCGCTGACCCGGCACCACTCCCTTGACCCTTTGCAGGAAACCGTCAATGGAGGGGTTTGCAGGGCCCTAAAAAGGGTTACAATCGAGCCACCACTCGAAGGACGAAGGAGCCTGTCATGCAAGTCAATATTACCGGCCACCATGTGGAACTGACCGATGCCCTGCGTGACTACGTCAGCGAAAAACTGACCCGCGTGCAGCGCCACTACGACAACATAACCAATGTCCAGGTCACGCTTTCGGTAGAGAAAGAGCGTCAACTGGCCGCCTGCACCCTGCATGCCGCTGGCGCAGACCTTCATGCCGAAGCCACCGATCC
>NZ_AZQX01000289.1:0-8385 GCF_000568385.1 Halomonas sp. BC04 | reverse complement strand
TGCTGGCGAGCCTGCTGGTCGCAGTCTGGTGGCGACTGATCGGCGGTGCTCGGCTGGCATTGCGCGATGTAAGGCGGGAGATGGCCGTAGGCAGCCTGACCATGGGCGGCTACCTGCTGGGGGTGATACTGGCGCTCGAGCATGGCGTCAGCACCGGCGTGGCCGCCTTGATTACCGCGCTTCAGCCGCTACTCGCTGCGGCGCTGGCCGGACCCTGGCTCAGCGAACGCCTGTCGGCCCGAGGCTGGGCGGGCATGGCCGTCGCCACGCTGGGCGTATTGCTCTATGTGCTGGATGATTTCGAGCATGGCGGCGGCAGTGCGCCGCTGTGGGCCTATGCGCTGCCGCTGGGTTCGGTCGTGGCCGTGACGCTCGGCAGCCTGCTCTCCGTGCGCTGGGCTACCGCCATGCCGGTGGCGGCGACCTGATGGTGCAGCTGTTCGCCGCCACCGGGATATTTACCCTGGCGGCGGTGATCGTGGCGGGGGGTGTGCCGGCCCTGCCCACCGACCGACTCAGCCTCACCGCGATGGGCTGGCTGGTGGTGCTCTCCAGCTTGGGGGGGTACGGTTTCTTCGTCGCGAGCCTGCGCCGGCTCGGGGTGACCCTGACCTCATCACTGGTCTACCTCACCCCTGCCGTGACCCTGCTCTGGGCCGCGGCCATGTTCGGCGAGCAGCCGAGCGCCCAGGGCATCGCGGGCATGACGGTCGCCATCGCCGGCGCGGGCCTGGCTATGCGCAGCGTCGGTACAGCAGGTCCCAGACCCCATGTCCCAGTCGCTCGCCACGCGCCTCGAACTTGGTGAGCGGTCGAAACGACGGCCGGGGCACGTAGGGCGCGGTGTCCGGTGATGCTGTATTGGCATAGCCGGGAGCGGCCTCCATTACCTCGGCCATCCACTCGGCATAGGCCTGCCAGTCGGTGGCCATGTGCAGCGTGCCGCCCACTTTCAGGCGCGTGCGGATCAGTTCGACGAAGGCGGGCTGGACGATGCGCCGCTTGTGGTGCTTCTTCTTCGGCCAGGGGTCGGGGAAGAAGAGTTGCAACGTATCGAGGCTGGCTTCCGGCAGGCACTGCTCAAGCACCGCCAGCGCATCCTCACGATAGACCCGGATGTTGCCCAGGCCGCGCTTGTCGGCCTCGTCTAGCAGCTTGCCCACGCCCGGGGCATGCACCTCGATGCCGATGAAGTCGGTCTCGGGGTGGCTCTCGGCCTGCTCGATCAGCGAGGCCCCCATGCCGAAGCCGATCTCCAATACCCGGGGCGCCTGGCGACCGAACAGGGCATCAAGATCCTGGCGCCCATCCGCCAGGGTCAGCCCCAGGCGGGGCCAGACATCCTCCAGCCCGCGCGTCTGGGCCTGGGTCATGCGTCCGGCACGTAGCACATAGCTCTTGATGCCGCGGCGATGCAGGGGGGCATCCGGCCCTTCCGGGCCGGTGCTCGAGGTGACGTTATCGTGGGGCTGGTCGCTCATGGAATCGATCGGGCTCTGGTAGGAAATTCAGCCGTTGATACGGCCGGCAAAGGGCGACGAGGGGTCGGCGCTCTGGCGGCGCGGCATGCGCCCGGCCAGGAAGGCTTCACGGCCGGCTTCGACGGCTTTCTTCATGGCACTGGCCATCAGCACCGGCTGACGGGCATGGGCGATAGCGGAGTTCATCAACACACCGTCGCAGCCCAGTTCCATGGCCATAGCCGCATCCGAAGCGGTGCCGATACCGGCGTCCACCAGCACCGGCACGCTGGCCTGTTCGATGATCAGCCGGATGTTGTGCGGATTCTGGATGCCGTGACCGGAACCGATCAACGAGCCCAACGGCATGATGGCGCAGCAGCCCATCTGCTCGAGCGCCCGAGCGACGATGGGGTCGTCGCTGGTGTAGACCATGACGTCGAAGCCATCCTTGAGCAGTTCCTCGGCCGCCTTGAGGGTCTCGACCACGTTGGGATAGAGGGTGTGATCGTCACCCAGCACTTCCAGCTTGACCAGCTTGTGGCCGTCGAGCAGCTCCCGAGCCAGCTTGCAGGTCCGCACGGCATCCTTCGCCGTATAACAGCCTGCGGTGTTGGGCAGCAGGGTGAAGCGCTCGGGCGGCACGACGTCCAGCAGGTTGGGCTCGCCGGCCTCCTGCCCGAGGTTGCTGCGACGCACGGCAAAGGTGACCACCTCGGCGCCGGACGCGGCTATGGCTTCGGCCGTCTCGTCGAAGTCCTTGTACTTGCCGGTGCCCACCAACAGCCGTGATGTGAAGGTGTGGCCGGCGATTCGCAGCGGTTGATCCTGAAAGAAGTCTGTCATCGAGTATGCCTTCGTAGGGTATCTGGAAAAGGGCGGCTAATCGGACCCATTCATCCACCGCCGATGGCATGGACGATCTCGACCCGGTCTCCCTGGCTCAGGCGGGTCGTCCCGTGCTCACTCCGGGGCACGATCTCCTCGTTGAGCTCGACGGCTATCCGCCGTCCTGTCAGGCCAAGGGTATCGATCAGCTGCGCCACCGTGAGATCGGCGGCCAGGTCATGGGCATCACCGTTGAGCTGGATCTGCATGGCGTCCTCTCTGCGTTGACGGGCCAATATTGTAGCCGGTTACGCCCCCTCGGGGTACGGTGGGCAGCAATCCAACCGACAGGGAGTGGCATCGATGCAGGACCGATCCTGGTGGGGCATGGCGGCACTGTCGGGTGCCCTCGTGGTCATGGCGGGCGCCTTCGGCGCTCATGCCCTGGAAGGCCAGTTGGCCCCGCGGCTGGCTGCCGCCTTCGAGACAGGTGTGCGCTATCAAGCCTGGCACACCCTGGCGATGCTGGGCGTGCTGGCCTGGCGCGCCTCGCACCCACGCCGGGGACAGGGCGTGGTGCTGGGGCTTTGGACAGCGGGAATCGTGCTGTTCTCCGGCTCACTCTATGGCATGGCCCTGACCGGCGTGCGCGGGCTGGGCATGATCACCCCCATCGGCGGCCTGCTGATGATCGGCGGCTGGCTGGCACTGGCGGTTTGCGCCCTGCGCGACCGCGCCTAGTCAGAGCCTGAACAGTGCCTAGTCGTTGTCAGGCAGCACGTAGGTAGCCGTCACCAGCGCCACCGGCGCCTCGTCACCGGCGGAGAACAGCTGCACCTCGCCCACGGCCAGGCGACGGCCCAGCTTCAGGATACGGGCATTGGCGATGATATCGCGATCCCCACGGGGCCGGCGCAGGAAGCGGCAGTGCAGGTCGCTGGTCACGGCCATGGGCTCCGGGCCGATCTGGCCAGGATTGCCACGTAGAGGCAGACGTCGGCCAGTCCCATCAGGGTCGGGCCCGACACACTGGCGCCGGGCCGCAGGTGTTCATCCTCGATGGCCAGGCTCATGGTGGCCCGCATGTGGCCGACGCCCTCGATGGTCCCGGCGCGCTGGGGGAATATCTCGTCGAGAAAGTCTTCGATGGCGGCGGCGGTCATCACGGTCATGGCATGGCTCCCTGGGGAAAGAGGTAATCTGGGGATGATCGGACCAAGATAGACGAGGCGGCCCGCCCCGCCCAGCCGACAAGTGTCGACGATATCAACGAAACGCCCCCGCGGCCTGGGTCGCGGGGGCGTGACGCCTAGCGTGCGGCACTAGCGGGCCGGTCCTGGCCTACTTCGCCTTGTGTACGGCGCGCCAATGGTGCAGAAGCGGCTCGGTGTAGCCGGAGGGCTGCTCGCGCCCCTTGAAGATCAGGTCGGAGGCGGCCTGGAAGGCCGTGGAGCCCTTGAAGTCGGCGCTCATCGGCGTGTAGGTGGGGTCGCCGGCGTTCTGCTCGTCGACCACCTTGGCCATGCGCTCCAGAGTTTCCTGGACACGGGCGCTGTCCACCACGCCATGATGCAGCCAGTTGGCGATATGCTGGCTGGAGATGCGCAGAGTGGCGCGGTCTTCCATCAGGCCGACGTTGTGAATATCCGGCACCTTGGAACAGCCCACCCCGTGCTCGACCCAGCGCACCACGTAGCCGAGGATGCCCTGGCAGTTGTTGTCGAGTTCCTGCTGGATCTCGTCGCTGGACCAGTTGGCCTCGGCGGCCACCGGCACGGTGAGCAGGTCATCCAGGTAGTCCGGCTCCCCCTGCGCCTCCAGCTCGCGCTGGATGCCGATCACATCCACCTGATGGTAGTGCAGCGCGTGCAGGGTGGCGGCGGTGGGCGAAGGCACCCAGGCGGTGTTGGCGCCGGCCTTGGGGTGGCCGATCTTCTGCTCGAGCATCGCCGCCATCAGGTCCGGCATGGCCCACATGCCCTTGCCGATCTGGGCGCGGCCGCGAAGGCCGCAGGCCAGGCCGACCTGGACGTTGTTCTTCTCGTAGGCAGCGATCCAGGCGGCGTTCTTCATGTCACCCTTGCGGATCATCGGGCCCGCTTCCATGGCGGTGTGCATCTCGTCGCCGGTACGGTCGAGGAAGCCGGTATTGATGAACACCACCCGGGAAGTGGCCTCGCTGATGCACGCCTTGAGGTTGACCGTGGTACGACGCTCCTCGTCCATGATGCCCATCTTCAGGGTGTCAGGCGCCATGCCCAGCAGGTCTTCCACGCGGCTGAACAGCTCGCTGGAGAATGCCACTTCCTTCGGGCCATGCATCTTCGGCTTGACGATGTAGACGGAGCCCGCGCGTGAGTTACGCGGCGTGTCGGCTCCCTTGTTGAGGTCGTGGAGCGCCAGCAGGCCGGTAACGATACCGTCGAGGATGCCTTCCGGCAGCTCGTTGCCCTCGGCATCGAGCACCGCCGGCGTGGTCATCAGGTGGCCGACGTTGCGCACGAACATCAGCGAACGGCCCGGCAGGGTCAGCTTGCCGCCATCGGGGGTGGTGTAGTCGCGGTCGCCATGCAGGCGACGGGTGATGGTCTTGTCGCCCTTGGCGACCTGCTCTTCCAGGTCGCCACGCATCAGGCCCAGCCAGTTGCGATAGACGCCCACCTTGTCCTCGGCATCCACCGCCGCCACGGAATCCTCGCAATCCATGATGGCGGTCAGTGCCGCCTCCACCACGAGATCCTTGACGCCGGCCGGGTCGGTCTTGCCGATCGGGTGAGCCGGGTCGATCTGGATCTCCAGGTGCAGGCCATGATTGGCCAGCAGCACCGAGTCGGGGCTCGACGCCTCGCCGGTATAGCCCACCAGCTTGCCGGAATCCTTGAGGCCAGTCTCCCGGCCGCCTTCAAGGGACACCACCAGGTGCCCATCACGCAGGGCATACTTCACCGCATCACGGTGCGAGCCGGTGGCCAAAGGGGCAGCGCGGTCCAGCACACCGCGGGCGTAGGCGATGACCTTCTCGCCCCGCTTGGGGTTGAAGCTGGCTCCCTTCTCGGCGCCATCCTCTTCGGAGATGGCGTCGGTGCCATACAGTGCATCGTAGAGGCTGCCCCAGCGGGCATTGGCGGCATTCAGCGCATAGCGGGCATTGCTCACCGGCACCACCAGCTGCGGCCCGGCCTGAATGGTGACTTCGCTATCGACATTGGCGGTGGTGACCTTGACCTGGGCAGGGGCGTCCACCAGGTAGCCGATCTCCTTCAGGAAACCGCGATAGGCGGCCATATCGCCCACCGGACCGGGGTTCTCACGGTGCCAGGTGTCGAGCCGCTCTTGCAGATTCTCGCGTTCAGCGAGCAAATCCCGGTTATTTGCTGTCAGATCATGAAAGATGGCGTCGACGCCCGCCCAGAAAGTTTCTGCATCGATGCCGGTGCCCGGCAGGGCCTGCTCGGTAATGAAGCCATCCAGCTCGGCAGCCACCTGAAGACGGTGGCGAGTGACGCGTTCTGACATGGGGGAGTCTCCTCGTGATGGCGGCGGACGAGGCACAATCCGCAGCCGCAATCCGTGGGGGTGAAACCACTCTATGGGAACAATTTTGTGGAAAATTGTTCCATATGTAAACCCGGGTGAAAGGTTCAGCACACTAGACATAGGGTTAAGAGGCATTGTTTTTGACCATTTGGTCAACTCGCTTTGCTTCACGGTCTATCGCTAGGCTAGACGACTCCTGTGTAAACTGAGACTTCAGCGCCATTCGACTGCCAGCAGCCATGACGGCTCGCAAGACGACCGGCTTACCTGTCGGAGGACATGATGACCGACTTCACCCCCCTGCAGGCCCTGGGGCCCATTGCCCCCTTCGGCTCGGATGCCGGAGAACCGCTGGCCGACTACCTCGACTACTACGGGCTGTCGCCCTTGCTGACCGAGCACGTGGGACTCTACGTCGGCTACCTGGAGACGGAGCGCTATCAGCTCTGGACCCAGGTGTGGAGCCCCCGCCAGGCGATCGGCACCGCCTTCGTGGTGCACGGTTACTTCGATCATCTGGGCCTGTACCGCCACCTGCTGGAGCGGCTGTTGGAGCGCGGCTGGCGAGTGGTGCTCTGGGATCTGCCGGGGCACGGCCTCTCCAGTGGTAGACGCGCCTGTATCGACGACTTCGACCACTATGGCGAATGCCTGCGCGCTCTGCAGGACCAGCTGGGCGATCGGGGGCTGGCACCCAGGCCCTGGCTCGGCGTCGGCCAGAGCACCGGCGCGGCGATCCTCGCCACCGACGCCCTCAGCCGCCCCGATGACGGGCACTGGTCTGGTCTCGTCCTGCTGGCACCGCTGGTACGCCCTTCCGGCTGGTCCCAGTCGAGCTGGCTGCACCTGCTGGTCGGCCCCTTCGTACGCACTCTCCCCCGGCGGTTCAAGGAGAACTCCACCGATAGCGAGTTCGCCATCTTTCTGCGAGAACAGGACCCCCTGCAGCCCGAGCATCTGTCGATGATCTGGGTAAGTGCCATGCGGCGCTGGATGCCGCAGATGCTGGCACTCCCCCCCAGTGAATTGCCCACCCTGATCCTGCAGGGGGAGCAGGACCTGACCGTGGACTGGGAGTGGAACCTGTCGGTGCTGGAGCGCAAGTTTCCCAATGCGCGCATTCGCCGCCATCCGGAAGCACGGCATCACCTGGTCAATGAAGCGGAGGCCATACGCCATACGCTTTTCGCGGCCCTGGACGACTTCATCGTCGACCTTGAGCTTCCCTCACCGGCCTTTGACGAGTCTCCGTCCCGATGCTGAAATGCGCCACGATACTATTGACGGCCCTGCTGCTGGTCGGCTGCGCCACCCAGCCTCCCGAACCCGACCCGATTCGCCGGGCCCTGCAGAACCTGAGCGACCGTGCCGCCGACCGGCTGATGATCGTTGCCGAAATACAGCCGCCCCAGGACCAGGTACTGTTGCTCGCTGCGCCCTCGGTAGACACCAGCCTGAGTATCGCCCCCGAGCGTTTCCGGGAAAACCTGACCCGGGCCATGCTGCGAGTGTCGGATGGCCCACAGGTACTGGACTGGCGACCCGCCATGGCCGGCAACAGTGGCGATCATCAGTGGCGCCTGGAGAGCCGGCTGGAAGCTACCGCGCCGCGCCTGCAGCTCTCAGATCGGGAGCTGCTGCCCTACCGGCTGACCCTGTCTCTGTTCCGCCCTGATAACGCCGCCGCACTCTGGGAGACCTCGATCGAAGGGGCCTTCGACGCCACGGCGCTATAGGCCTCAGCAGCGAAATAGACCTCTCACCCTTGGCGCTGACGATCCAGCTGGCGATAGCCGATGGCTTCCATGAGCTCCGCCCGCTCCGGTCGCGGCTTGCCAAGCAGGTCGGCCAAGGTCAGCGCCACCCGCAGTACCCGACGGTAGGCCCGAGCTGAGAGCCTCAACCGCTCGAGCACCCCGGCCAACCAGGTGCGATCCGCCGTCGACGGTGCACAGGCTGCCTCAAGCTCGCGGCTCCCAGATGGGCGTTGAGCGCCCCCCGGCCATACTGGCGCTGGCGGGCCGCCATCACCCGCTCCCGCACCTCGGCCGAACTCTCCCCCATCTCGCGGGAGGTCAGCTGTTCCGGCGGCAGCGCCGGCACCTGCAGGTCGATTCGATCCAGCAACGGCCCCGAGAGCCACGATTGGTAGCGCTGGATTTGAGCGGCGGTGCACTGACAGGCCTGGCGGGGGTCGCCCAGGTGTCCGCAGGGGCAAGGATTCATGGCGGCCACAAGCTGAAACCTGGCGGGGAAGCGTCTTTCGTGGTTAGCCCGGGCGATATGGATCTGTCCCGACTCGATGGGTAGGGGCTTTTGACAAACTTCCTCCAAAGGAGAAACCAATTTGATGACAATGCCAATCCATCGTGTGTAATATTGATTTTTCTATGATGCCTCGGAGTGTGGCAATGTTAATGGCTTTATTAGTTGCAAAGCTTTTAGATTTAATTGGTTTCATCATGGCCGGGGCAATAGTGCTATTCATCAAGTCAAGATGGGGGATAATAATATCTGGTGCAATCACTTCGATTGCAACAATATTTATCATTCAAGCCAC
>NZ_AZQX01000288.1:0-5854 GCF_000568385.1 Halomonas sp. BC04 | reverse complement strand
GTGCTGCTCATACAGAAATACCGGCAGCGCCACCACGAACACACATCGCGGGAGGCAAACAGGCAGAGTCGCGCCGCCGACAGCACGTTGACCGCCCGCGACTTGGAGAACACTTCGGAGAACTTGGGCTTGACCTTCTGACGCCCCAGGTCGGCGCGCAGCCGCCAYWCCACGGTTCGCAGGGCGCTGTCGCCGAGCAGCTCGCCGGCCTGCCCCGTCTCGCTGTCAAAGGCGCTCAACTCGCCGGTGGTGGCCTTGAAGCTGTTGTATGCTTCGACGAAACCGGTCACCGCTTCCCGCACCGCACGGGTGTCGCGCTCCACGTTGATGGTGCTGCTGCCTTCCTGGGTCAGGCTGAGGGTGACATCCTGTATCGCCCCCTCGACCTGGTTGGAGCGCTGGTGATGTCGATACCATTGACGGTCAGTTGGGCATCCTTGCCAATGTTGTCGACGGCTGTCGCGGTGTCGCTGAAGCCCACGCCATCGGCCAGGGCAACGTCGCCCCAGTCCATGCCGGTAATGGAGGCTTCCTTACCCGTTTCGGTGGACATCAGGGCCAGGCGGTAGCCTTCGCCATCGTTGACGATCGAGGCACTGACCCCAGCTTGCTCGGCATTGATGGCGTCACGAATATCCGCGAGCGTGCTATCGGCGGCGATATTGATCGGCAAGTCAGGACCGCTACCGTCACCTGCCGGGTCGAACTGCAGTCGCAACTCACCACCGCCACTCACTACTACGTCATCCAGCGTCTCGATGCCCTCCAGCCGCGCCGTGGCATAGCTGCCGGCAGAAGCCAGGGTCTGCACCTCGACGTCGTAGCGCCCCGGGCTGGCGTCCGGACCGGCAGCGGCCTGCACCGCCTCGCCGCTGACATCCGCCGAGAGGCTCTGGAAGAGGGAGGGATCGTCCAGGGCACTGACCGCCCCCTGGAAGCCGGAGAGCGCGCCCTGCAGTTCACCATAGGCCGAGAGCTGAACCTGCTGGGACTCTATCTGCCGTTCGATGGGCTCGAGCTTGCCGCGTTCGGCGTCGTTGAGCTGGTCCAGCAGACCGTTCAGGTCGAGGCCGGAACCGATGCCGAGGGAGGAAATGCTGGCCATGAGAAACTGCCTTGTGCCGATGAATTCGGGTGTCGTGCAGTAACCGCTTGCTCGATACCTTCCTTATCTACCTCATGTCGGCAGCTGGCTGAAGAACTTTAGAGAAAATTACGCGGCGTAGGGCCGAATACCATCGTAGCGCTGGCCACGTTTGGCTTGTTCGAGATCATAGGCGTTCTGCAAACGCAGCCAGTAGCCCTCACTGGTTCCAAAGAAGCGAGACAGCCGGAGGTCGGTATCGGCGGTAATGGAACGCGCCCCACGCGTGATCTCGCCGATCCGGGTGGCAGGCACGCCGATGGCCGTCGCCAAACCGTTCTTGGTCAGGCCCATCGGTTCGATGAAATCCTCCAGGAGGATGTCACCTGGGTGAATGTTGGGCAGGCGCTCGTTCATGACACCTCCTCAGTGATCGTCGACAATTTGGACATCGTAGGCGTTACCGTCCTCAAAGCGAAAGCAAAGACGCCATTGATCGTTGATGCGGATACTGTATTGGCCTTCACGATCACCTCGCAGCATTTCAAGACGATTGCCTGGAGGAATACGAAGATCATCTATTATGCTGGCCGCGTTGAGCTGCCGTAATTTCTTCAATGCCGTGCGCTGCATATCCTGCGGCAGTTTGCGAGCCACTTTTCCATCGGCAATAGTTGCTGTCGCTCTATCCCTGTAGCTTTTGATCACCGATTGTCCTCTCTAGCATGAGGGCCAATATAACGCCTTGCGTCATATAACGCAAAGCGTTACCCCATTCCCCGCTAAAATCAAGATCATTTCAGCGAGTCAAGCAGCAACATGGACGCTGCTCAGGCCAGTGGCGGCTCCCCCCAGGCATGCCAGCGCCTGCCAGTCGCTCCGCTCGGGCCACTGCGCCAGCCAATCGGGCAGCGCGTCGGGCGCATCGGCCGGGCGATGCCGTACCTTGGGCCAGCCGACAGCCCCGGGCCAGCAGCTCGCGGGCATGTTCCAGGGTTTCCACCCCTTCGGCCAGCAGCGTGCGTCCGAAGCGCCGGGACATATAGATGACGCTCTCGACGATGGCCAGGTCACTGGGGTCGCTGAGCATATCGCGGACGAAGCTCTTGTCGACCTTGATCAGGTCCACCGGCAGCTGGCGCAGGTAGGTCAGCGACGAGAAGCCCGTGCCAAAGTCGTCGATGGCCACCTCCACCCCCATCGCCTGGCAGCGGGAGATAGCGTCCAGCGCCGCCTCGATGTCATGCATGGCGGCCGTTTCGACCACCTCGAGCTTGAGGCGGTCGCTGGTCATCAGGGGGTTGAGCGCCAGCAGTCCATCCAGGCGGTCCACGAAGTTCGGCGTCAAGAGATGGGAAGGGCTGATGTTGACGCTCACCGGAAGACGAATGCCCAGCTGCTGCCAGCAGCCCAGCTGTATCAGCGCTTCCCTGAGCACCCATTCACCCAGCGCCACCTCCAGCGGGGTGCCTTCGATCAGCGGCAGGAAGGTATCGGGGGGCTTCAACCCCTCTCTGGGGTGCTGCCAGCGCACCAGGCCTCGAGCCCGATCACCTGGGCCGTGGCCATGTCAATCTGGGGCTGGTAGTGAAGGCAGAGTTCGCCGCGCTCGATCGCCCGGGCGAATCGGCGTCGCTGAGCCAGGCGCTGCTGGAATAAGCGATCCTGTCCCGGGTCGAAGCGGTTCAGGGTGTTGCGGCCATTCTGCTTGGCACGGTACATCGCCTGCCTGGCATGGCGCAGCAGGCCATCCGACTCCGAGTGGTCGTCGGGATAGCTGGAGACTCCCAGGCTTGCGGTAATGGTCACCGCCTCACGGTCGAGTGAGAACGGCTCGGCAATGACCCCCAGCAACCTGTGCAAGACGCTATCATCGGCAGCCCCTGAATCATCAGCACGAACTCGTCGCCGCCGGCATGAACGACGGCGTCGTGGCGATCCAGGTAGTGATCGAGCCGCTGTGCCAGGGCGGCGATCAACCGGTCGGCCCGCTGATGGCCCAACTGCTCGTTGACCTGCTTGAAGTGGTCGACGTCCAGGGCACAGACGGTGAGCTCCCCGTGGCACTGGATCGCCGTGGCAAGCGCTTCCTGCATCATTTTCGATAGCTGCATGACGTCGGACGCAATCATCGGGCATCCTCTCCCTCAGCCATGTCGGCAACCGGCACCACGGCCCTTTCTGCCGTCATGACCTCGATCCGGTTGCGCCCTCCCTGCTTGGCGCAGTAAAGCGCACGGTCCGCACGTATCAGCAGGTCACGCGCCACGTCGCCGGGGTGATAGGACGTCAGGCCGATGCTGATGGTCACCGAGGCGCCTGGCAATTCGGCACCGGCCACGTCGCTGCGAAGCCGCTCGGCCAACTGCAGGCGCCTTCCATCGGCGTGCCCGACAGCAACAGCGTGAACTCTTCCCCACCCCAGCGCGCCAGCAGGTCGGTCTTGCGCAAGCGCCTCTGGACGCAGGCCGTCAGGGCCGTGAGCACGGCATCGCCACATCGTGGCCATGGGTATCGTTTACCGCCTTGAAGTGGTCGATGTCGAACAGCATCAAGGCGAACTCGCCCCCCTCCTTCTCGGCCAGCCTGACAGCGGTGATCAGGGCACGGTCGAACGTGCGACGATTGGCAGCACCGGTCAGGTGATCGCGGCTGGCCTCACGCGTCAACGTCTGCTCCATCTGCTTGCGCTCGGTGATATTGTGGAACACCGACACATAGTGGCGCACCTCACCATCGGCGCCCTTGACCGCGGTGATCGACTGCCATACCGGATAGATCTCGCCACGCTTGTTGCGATTCCATATTTCGCCCTGCCAGTGCCCTCTTGTCTCCAGCGACTGCCAGAGTCCGGCGTAGAAGCTGGCATCGTGGCGGCCGGACTTGAACATTCGCGGCGTGTTGCCCAGGACCTCTTCGGCGGTGTAGCCGGTGATGGCGGTGAAGGCCTGGTTAACCCGCTCGATGCGCATCTCGGCATTGGCGATCAGGGTAGCCTGGCCGGTCTCGAAGGCGGTGGCCAGCAGGCGCAACTCCTCCTCCTGACGTTTACGCTTGGAAATATCCTCCTTGACGGTAATGAAGCTGATCACCTTGCCATGCTCATCCTTGATCGGCGTGATGACCTCATACTCCCAGTACTCCTCGCCACACTTGCGTCGGTTGAGCATCTCGCCACGCCATATCTCACCGCTCCGCAGTGTCCGCCAGAGCTCATGGTAGGTCTCGGGCGAGGTCTTGCCCGACTTGATCACTGAAGAGGTCCGGCCGATGAGTTCGTCGCGACTGTAGCCGGTGATAGCGACAAATTGCCGGTTGACATACAGCAGGCGCCCGCTGGGGTCGGTGATGGCAGTCGCCATGGGACTATGCTCCACGGCGGTATAGAAATGCTTCAGCGATTGAACCAGGGTACCCGGCGAGTCACTGGCATCGATGTGGTCCCAGGCATCAGGCGATGGATCGCCCGCCGGGAACTCATGTTGCTGCGTCATGCATGGCCCTCTCCGGGAATTGGCTCATGGGGAACGGCTGACACTTCCCCCTGTAAACCAATGTTAATTCCCGTCGCCGCAAATGTACAACTTCTGAAGAGGTTAATTTGGATTTTAATGACATGCGTCAAGATAATTGAGCCGCAGTGCACAATACCTGCACAGTTTCTGTACAACTAATGTTGCGCATGAAAATTATTGTGCATGAATGATCACCTCAACCCGGCGATTCTGGGCCCGCCCCTCGACGGTATCGTTGGCCGCCAGCGGACGCGTATCGGCCAGGCCCACGGCACGCAGGCGCTGGGGCTCACGCCGGCCCGTTCAAGGCATGCACGATGGCGATGGCACGGGCGCTGGATAGCACCCAGTTGGAGGGGAATTCCGGGGTCTGGATGGAACGGCTGTCGGTGTGCCCTTCCACCGCCACCTCCCCATCGTGACGCTGGATCACTTCGACCAGACGCCGTACCAGCGCCTGGCCATCCTCGGTCAGCTCGGCCTCGGCGGTGGGAAAGAGCCATTGGTCCTCGACGCGAAGCTTGATCCTTCGGCAACACGGGAGACCGACACGCCCTCGAGGTCCGGCAGGTAGGGAGCCTCCTCGACGCGCTCCTCGAGCGCCCGCTGCAGCGCCAGCGAACCGGTGATGGCGGTGGGCGACACTTCCCGCACCCGCGCCGGGGGTCTGTCGGTGAGCACCAGCATGAAATCGGCCAGCGGAGAAGGCAGGTCACCCTCTTCCGCCAGCAGCGGCTGCGGCAGTCCGCGTTCACCGGGGGCGATTCCCGGCACCCTCCGTTCCGCCCGCTGCGAGAGCAGCGCCGACGGGGTGGGCGGTGCGACGAATCCCGGGGGGGCATGTCGGTCAGCTGTTGCAGCCGGCATGGCCAGCAATAGAGGCGCCGCGGCAACCGGGGGCGGTGCCACTGGGCGAGGCAAGCCGGCAACGCCCAGTGCGGCGGAGAGTGCCAGGGGCTCAGGTGGCCTGCCGGAGTCGACGGCGGCGAGTGGTTGGTCATCGCCCAGCGCAGTTCACCGGGCAGGGGAATGACCATGGGTTCCGGGGTGTCGCCGAGGCCAGTCGTGTCCGTACCACGCTCACTGGCGTAGGTGATGGTAAACAGCAGCACCATCAGGGCCACCAGCAGCGTCATGATATCCAGGTAGCCGATCATCCAGGCACTGTCCTGGTCGGGGTCGGAATGGGTCGCCGTCAGCGAGCCATGGCGCATGGGGCCACGATGATCGCTATCGCCGCTGGAGTTCAATCGGG
>NZ_AZQX01000287.1:0-5957 GCF_000568385.1 Halomonas sp. BC04 | reverse complement strand
CCAGCAGTGGCGTGCCCGGGCGCGCCAGACCCCGCGCGGCCCTCTCGGCGGGCTGAAACTGATCCTGACCTGGTTGCTGTTCGGCATGCTGCTGATCGTCGGGACGGTACTGGGCCTCTTCTTCCTGTTGATCGGCTGGGCCATGCTGCCCATCGTCCGCTATCGCATGAAGAAGCGCCTCGAGCAGATGCGCGCCGAACAGGCGAACGATGTCGGCACCGGTTATCACTATCGGGAAACCCACTATCGCCACACCCGGGCTGGCGGCGACTCCCACCATGAACAGCAGGTGCTGGAAGGCGACTACGAAGTGAAGCCGGGCGACCGGGACGAGAAGTGATCCAGGAGTGCTGTCGGCCGAGATGCGGCGGCGGCCCTCTCACTTCCCTTTCACCGGGCGCATCACCCCCACCGGACAGTGGGCCTTGTGCAAGATGTCGCGGCTGACACTGCCTGCGGCCACTTGTGATAGACCGCTGCGGCCATGGGTGGTCATGACCACCATGACGTTGGTGCAAGAGGACAGGTAACGGTGGATAGCCACTGCCGGGTCGTCCCCATGCAATACCTCCCAGTCCACCTCGAACCCGTCCGCCTCACGAATCCGGCGGGCCAGGCTTTGCACATACCCCGACTCCATGATGTCACCATGGCCAGCGTGACCCGGCAGTGCCGACGCCACATCGGACTCGACTTCAACCACATGCAACAGTTGCAGCCTGGCGTCTAGCCGCCTGGCGAGATTGACGGCGGGCTCGAGTACCGACTCGGCTGGGCGCGATCCATCGACGCAGACCATCAGGGTATCGATGCGCTGATGCCTGTCAGGATCGAACCGGGGCCCGCCAAGCACTACCAGGCACCAGCACGCCGCACGGTTTCTGCCGCCACGCTGCCGAGCAGTAACTCGGATGCCGGTCGGCGGCCATGGGAGGTCATGCACAGCAACCCCTTGCCAGGGTCGGATGCCAGGCCGGCCAGCACCTCGGCGGCATCGCCTGTCACTATCTCGAGCGACTCCCGGTATCTCCCCAGCTCCTGCCGGTCCAGCGCGGCCCGGCGCTTATCCGCCTGCTCGGGTGACGCCACCACGGAAATCAGCGTCATGGTGCCGCCCCACTGGCGATGAAGCAGCTCGCCCAACGCGATGCCCTGCAAGGAGCGTGTCGACTCGTCCACTGCCACATGAAGTGCCTGCATAGCGCCACCTCTCATCATGGTTGTTCTTGCCCTCAGTACAGCAGATCAGCAAGGAGTTGCGAGCGGCAGCAACCCGACCGATCCCTGGTGGCACCCCCGAATCAGAAGCCGGCGGGCCAGGCGCCTGTCGCTAGTGACTGCCTTTCCTGGCAAAGAAAGCGTCTATGGCTTCCTGGGCTTGAGCGGAGCGACACCGTTCCAGCAGCTGCTTTTCTTCCCGGTCGAAGGCATGGCCGATCGCCTCGGCGTCGCTCTCACGCAGCAGTGCCTTGGTGGCCAGCAGCGCATCGAAGGGTTTGGCGACCAGGCGAGTGGCGCAGTCGATCGCCTGCTCCAGCGCCTTCCCGTCGGGGGTGGTATCGGTCAGCAGGCCCAGCTCGCAGGCGCGGGATGCGGAGAAGGGTTTGCCAAGCATGAGCATTTCTGTGGCCGACTTGTTGCCAGCCAGCCTGGGCAACAGGTGGGTGGTGGCGCCCAGGGGGGTCAGGGAAAAATTGATGAAAGGCAGGTAGAACCTCGTCGAATTGCCCGCGTAGGCGAAATCGCAGTGCAGCAGGATCGACGAGCCGAGCCCCAGGGCGAGCCCCTCCGCGGCGGCGATGGCGGGCTTGGAAAAGGCATGCAGACGGCGCAGGAAGGTGATGGCCGTTACCTCCGTCGCCTCCGCCAGCGCCTTGTAGTTGGCCAGGTCGTTGCCTGCGGTAAAGCAGTTCTCGCTGCCCGTGATGATCAAGGCCTTGACCCCATCGTCCGCCTCCGCCGAGGCGAGCGCATCGATCAACTGTGCGTAGCTCGCCTCATCCAGGATATTGCGTCGTTCGGGGCAGCTGATCTTCAGCAGCGTAATGCCATCCGCTCTGCGGGAAGTCGTGATTTGGGTCGCCATGCGCTATCTCCGTTGCGGACAGAAGGCCCGATTACAGCATAAGTATTTTTTGATAAGCGTGCTAATTTTTCCCTTCCGTGAAGCCATAGCCGCCACCGACCACCTATTGGGTCAGACTTACCAAGACCCCGGTGTTACTGTGTACGGCATGCCAGCAGCTCACCAAGGGACAGTCGAGCCAGCGTTGACCGGCTCGTCAAGCCCTTGACTCGAAGAAACACAAAAATATATTATAAATCAGCTGCATAGTTAAATTTTACGCCTTAGCCACCAGAACAGCAGGTCCCAAAGCTACCACTGAACGCAAGGAACGCCGCTCAGGCTCTGGCCAGGGTTGCCAATCGAAGGGCATCCGCATGGACTTCATCAACACCCTTTTCCTCCTCAGTGGCGCCCTTCTGGCCTTGAGCATCCTGGCAAGCCGACTCTCCTCGCTGTTTGGCCTCCCCCTTCTTATCATCTTCCTGGGCCTGGGCATGCTGGCGGGAGAAGAGGGCCTGCTCGGCATCGAGTTCGATGACTACTCCATAGCATTCCTGATCGGACACCTGGCCCTGGCCTTGATCCTGCTCGACGGTGGCCTGCGCACCCGCCTCAAGACATTTCGCGCAGGTTTTCGCCCGGCGCTCTCCCTTGCCACACTCGGGGTCTTCCTGACCAGCGGCATCACAGCTGGTAGCAATGTGGGCCTTCGACCTGACCCTGATTCAGGGGCTGCTGGTCGGTGCCATCGTCGGCTCCACCGATGCCGCGGCGGTGTTCTCCATGCTGAGCGGTCGCGGCATCAACCTGAACGAGCGGGTCGGCGCCACCCTCGAGATCGAGTCCGGCACCAACGATCCGATGGCGATCTTCTTGACCATCATGTTCATCGAGATACTGGTCGGCGATATCGGGAGCATCGCCGAGACCGCTCTGTTCCTGATACAGCAGTTCGGTGTGGGTATCGTGATCGGCATCTGTGGTGGCTGGCTGACAGGCAAGCTCTTGCGCTGGGTCGACCTGGCGCCGGGGCTCTACTCGCTATTGGCCCTGGCAATGGGCTTCTTTATCTTCGGCGCCACCAGCGCGCTGGGCGGAAGCGGTTTCCTGGCCATCTACCTTTGCGGCCTGATGATCGGCAACCAACCTGGGCGACACCTCAATTTCATTCTTCCCGTGCATGATGGCCTGGCCTGGCTGAGCCAGATCGGGCTCTTCCTCGTACTGGGGCTGCTGGTCACGCCGAGCGACCTGCTGGAATACACCCTGCCCGCCTTCCTGGTGGGGCTTGCCTTGATCTTCGTGGCCCGGCCACTGGCCGTACTCATTGCCATCAAGCCCTTCTTCAAGTTCCGCTGGCGTGAGCTCGGCTTCATCTCATGGGTTGGGCTGCGCGGGGCGGTGCCCATCGTGCTGGCCATCTTTCCCTTCATCGGCGGAGTGGAGAACGCCTCGCTCTATTTCAACGTCGCCTTCGGCGTGGTGCTGATGTCGCTGCTCATCCAGGGCGGCACCATCTCCCTGATGGCGCGCTGGATGAAGGTGCAGCTGCCCCAGGCCACGGCACCCAACCACCGGGGCCCCCTCGGCATCCTGCCCGAGAACGACTACGAAATGTTCGTGTACCGGGTCGAGAACCCGAGCCTGGATGACGTGCCGATCCGGCTGCTCCGCTTCCCTTCCGGTGCGCTGATCTCCGCCCTGTTCCGCGAGCATGCCATGCTGCACCCGAAAGGCAGCACTCAGCTCAAGATAGGCGACGTCATCTGCGTCATCGGTCGCAATGAGGATCTGGCCGCCCTCAACAAGCTATTCAACGGCGACGCCAAGCTGAAGCAAGAGAAGGAGTTCTTCGGCCCCTTCACGCTGGATGCCGATGCCCGCCTGGGGGAAATTGCCAAGCATATGGCATTTCCGTCACCCCGGGTGAAGAAGACGTGACACTGGGCGAGTTCATTTCGATGCGCGTTGGCGGCCATCCCGTCATCGGCGATGACGTGGCCTGGCACGGCATTCATTGGGTAGTGAGCGAAGTGGAAGGTGACAAGGTCGTCAGGGTCGGCATGCGCTTCTACTGACTCTCCCTGTATTCTCTAGAGCTGAAAGCCTCCCGCCGAGAGGAGGAAGTGTACTGGTGCCTTACAATCTTCCCATTGAGCTAGCCGCCATGCCTAAGGCAGGATGGAAAACAGGAAAGCAGGCAATGATGGATGAGCAACGGCACACCGCTGGAGGAGCCATATGCAACCGCTGAGCTATTACTACCACAACGTGCTGGAAGGCCTCGAAAAACCATGCGATGTGCCGACGCTGCGCCTACAGGCGGGCTACGATATCCTGTATCGACAGGGTGGCCGCATCGAAATGGACCTGATACGCAAGGCCAAGGATGGCGACGCCAAGGGCGAGCCTACCACTGGTACGAAGCGCTTGATGCCGAGCAGCGGGCGAAGTTGCACAAGGCCCTCGACAACGGCGATCCCGCCAAGATCCTCAAGATCATGCAACGCAACGGCTATGCCGGTGTTCTTTATCACCATGCATGGGAGCACTTCCGGGACGAATCGGAAGCCGCCTAGACCTCCCCACTTCACGCTACGCTATACCTCAGGACCCGCGATCGCTCGCGGGTCCTTCGGTTTGTGGAAATGGGCCGTCATTACTCGAGGGACTCATAGGGCAGGCCGACGTAGTTCTCGGCAATGGTCTTGAGGCCTGCCTCCGATGAGACGAGGTAGTCGAGTTCAGCCTGATGCGGGTCGCAAGAGCTTCCTCGTCAGCCACTCGCAAGGCCCAATATCTCACGCGCCTGTTGCCAGGTGGCCACGGGGCGTTCGTACTTCTCACACAACGCAACGGTTCGCTCCACCAGTTGCGGCGGGTTCTCATAGACTCGATTGGGGAAGTTGTTGGAGCCAACCGAGAGGCTGGCCATGTCGTCGCTGCCTCCGACCAGATGCACGCCAGCGCCCGGGTGCTGTGCGAACGACTCCTTCAGCTTGCCGTGGAAATCAGTACACCCAGCATCTCGCAAAGCCGGGCGAAGGATTCAGCATCGGCACGTGCCATCTGGATGCGCCAGCAGCATCAGCAGGCTGGCCTTACTGCCGAGCAGGCGATAGACGACACAGCGCCCATTGATGTTCAGCAATGCCATGACAAACCTCCGTTAAACCCGCTCGATCAGGGTGGCTATGCCCTGCCCCACCCCCACGCACATGGTGCACAGGGCATAGCGCTTGCGGCTCTTCTGCAGCTCGTGGGCGGCGGTGAGCAGCAGCCGCGCGCCGGACATGCCCAGCGGRTGGCCCAGGGCGATGGCGCCACCGTTGAGGTTCACCTTTTCGTCCATGGCATCCAGGAAGCCGAGGTCCTTGAGCACCGGGATCCCCTGGGCGGCAAAAGCCTCGTTGAGTTCCACGGTCTGGATGTCGGCAGAGGAGAGACCGGCGGCCGCAAGGGCCTTCTTGGATGCCGGCACCGGGCCGTAGCCCATGATCGAGCGTCGCAGCCGGCAACGCCGGTCGACAGCACCCTGCGATCGGCTCGAGGCCCAGGGCCTGGGCGCGTTCATAGCTCATCACCGCCATGCCCGCGGCGCCCACGGAGAGCGCCGAGGAAGTCCCGGCGGTGACGGTACCGCCCCGCGGGTCGAAGACCGGCTTGAGCTCGGCCATTTTCTCCAGGCTGGCATCGCTGCGCACGACCTCATCGTGCTTGAACAGGGTCTTGAAGCCCCGCTGGTCATGACCTTCGACACCGATGATCTCGTTGTCGAAATAGCCCTTCTCGTTGGCCGCCAGGGCACGCTGGTGCGAACGAACGCCGAACTTGTCCTGCTCCTCGCGGGTGACACCGTGCATCTTGCCCAGCAGCTCGGCGGTAAGCC
>NZ_AZQX01000286.1:0-38839 GCF_000568385.1 Halomonas sp. BC04 | reverse complement strand
CTGCGGCACGGGCCGTGTCGCGCTGCTCTTGCAGCTGCTCGCGCCGCACCTCGACGCTCTCCTGTTCCAGCTGGAACTCGGCCAGCCGCTCCTGAAGCTCGCTCCGCCGGGCCTGCAGCTCGGCCAGGTCCGGCAGTTCCTGCTGCTGCTGGCGACGGCGCTGCTCGTCGGCGTCCAGCCGGGTGAGTCGCTCCTCCAGGTCGCGCAAGCGATCCTGGGCACGCTCCGCGGCAAGGCTGGCTTCACGCCAACCCTCGCTGAAGGCCTCGTGGGCGAGCTCGGCCTCTTCRGCAGCCGGCTCGGCGTCTTCCAGCATCGCCTCCAGCTCGGCCAGCTGTTCGGCCACCGCTTCCTGTTCGGGGCCCAGGCGTTCGAGCCGCTCGTCGAGCCCCGCCAGCCGCGCCTGGTCGTCTTCGCCCAGCCGATCCAGCTCGGCGAGTTCGCGATGGGCACTCTCCAGGTCGCGCCCCAACTGGGCTTCCCGGCTGCGGGCGTGCTCCAGGTTCTGCTCCAGCCGGGCGATGGCGCCGGTGGTCTCGAAGAACCGCGCCTGGCACGCCTCCAGCTCTTCGGCCAGGCGGTCGTGACCGGCACGGGCCTCCTCGAGCCGGGTCTCGCACTGGCGCATGCCGAGGATCTCGCGCTCCACCGCGGTTTCCAGTTCGCGGACTCGGCTCTCTTCCTCGCCCTGCCGGGCGCGCAGTGCGCGGCCACGCAGCAGCGCCAGCTCGCCCTTGAGCCGGTACTCTTCCTGCTTGAGGGTCTGGTAGCGTCGGGCGGCCTCGGCCTGGCGCCGGAGGCGCTCGAGCTGCTTGTCGAGCTCCTCGCGAATGTCATCCAGGCGCTCGAGATTCTCGCGGGTGCGCCGCATGCGGTTCTCGGTCTCGCGGCGACGCTCCTTGTACTTGGAGATGCCGGCGGCCTCTTCCAACGTGGCGCGCAGCTCCTCGGGGCGCGCCTCGATCAGCCGCGAGATCATGCCCTGGCCGATGATGGCATAGGAACGGGGACCCAGGCCGGTGCCCAGGAAGAGATCGGCGATGTCGCGGCGACGGCACTTCTGGCCGTTGAAGAAGTAGGCGGACTGGCCGTCGCGGGAGACCTGGCGCTTGACCGCGATTTCGGCGTACTGGGCGTAGAGGCCGCCCATGCTGCCGTCGCTGTTGTCGAAGCGCAGCTCGATGGCGGCCTGCCCCACCGGCTTGCGCGCGGTGGAGCCGTTGAAGATGACGTCGGTCATCGATTCACCGCGCAGGGTCTTGGCCGAGGATTCGCCCATGACCCAGCGCACGGCGTCGATGATGTTCGACTTGCCGCAGCCGTTGGGGCCGACGATCGCGGTCATGTTGCCATCGAAGGGCACCGTGACCGGATCGACGAAGGACTTGAACCCGCTCAGGCGGATCGAGGTCAGCCGCATTCCGGCTACTCGACGAGGCGGTCGATGACGACCTCCACGGGTTCACCGTCGACGCTGCCCACGGCGACGCCATCGAGGTCGCCGAACATGTCGCCCGGTGCCGGCGTGGCATCGCCGCTGGAGGTGACGCGAACCAGCAGCCTGACCTCGCTCACCTGGGAGAGGCTCGCTTCGTCGGACATGGCATGGCGGTCGTCGAGCACCAGGCTCGTGGGCAGGTCGCCCAGCGTCACACGGGCCACGGCCAGCGGGGGTAGCTCGCCTGCCATGTCGCGGGCAATGATGAAGACACGGGTATCGTCATCGAGCATGCCCTGCAGGCTCTCATCCAGCGAACGCCGACATGGATACCCGGCCCCTGGGCGATCGGCTCCTGCTCTTCCGGGGCAACGCCGAGGCGCTGCTGGGCGATACGAATGCCTTCCCGCAGGGCTTCCGAGGAGCTGGAGTCGGACATGCCTGCGATGGCGCGACGCCAGCGGTCGATGGCCAGCTCGTAATCACCGCCGTCGAAGGCCTGGACGCCCAGCATGCCAAGGATGGTGGGCTCGCGGGGGTCACGCTCCAGGGTCTCGTCGACCAGCGCCTGGACCTCGTCGGTGACGCTGCGGTTGGCCATGAAGAACTTCAGCTGGGCCTTCTGCGCCAGCAGCGAGGCCTGCCGCCCCTCGAGTTCGATCAGATTCTCCAACGCATTCAGCGCCGCGGCACCCTGGCCTGAATCACGGTAGATGGGATAGAGCGACGCCCAGACATTGGGGTTGTTGGGCTGACGCTCCGCCTGCTGTTCCAGTCGCTCCACCAGCGTCGGCAGGGAGTCGCTCTCCTGGAAGGCCTCGTAGATCGCCAGATCACCTTCGGCGCCGTGCTGCAGGTACCAGGCCACCGATCCGATCACCACCGCCACCGCCACCAGCGGGACGACAAAGCGACCGGAGGCGGGCGAGCGCAAGGGAGGTCGCTTCAGGTCCTCGGTATCCTCGAGCAGGCTGCGATCGAGCTCCAGGCGGTCCTCATCGAAACGGGCCTGGTCGATATCGCCCCGCTCCAGCGCCGCTTCCAGCGATGCCAGGCGCCGGCGATAGATCGCCACGTTCTGCTCCGCGGACTTGTCGTTTTCCTCGAAGCTGACCTGGGCATCGTGCACCAGGCGCGCCCGGCGCAGGGGGGCCACCAGCAGCCACAGCGCAGGCAGCAGGAGAAGAGCAAAGGCAAGCCACAACAGACTCATGGGGTTCTCCCGCGGTTGATCAGGGCGTCGAGTCGCGCACGCTCTTCGTCGCTCAGGGCACGGGCCGAGGCATTTCGCCGGGCGCGCACCACCAGCACCACCAGAATGCCGCCCAGCACCACCAGACCGGCCGGCAGCCCCCACAGCAGGTAGGTGCGGCCTTCCAGGCGCGGGTTGTAGAGCACATAGTTGCCGAAACGCTCGACCATGTGGTCGCGGATTTCCATGTCTGCCCTGTCGGCCATCAACATTTCGTAGACCCGGTCACGCATGTCCCGGGAGACCGGCGCATCGGAGTCGTTGATGGCCTGGTTCTCACAGGTCGGACAGCGCAGCGAGGCCGTCAGGCTGCGGTAGCGCTGCTCCATGACCGGGTCGTCGAATTCCCGCACCTCAATGGCACCGGCATGGACCAGGCCGGCCATGAGCAAAAACAGGAAACCAGTGAAGGTCAGTCGGATCACTGCCATTTTCCCACCTCCGGCAGGATTTGTTTACGGATGTCTTCCGGCGAGATATAGCCGGTGTGGTGATAGCGGATGATGCCGTCGCGATCCACCAGGAAGGTCTCCGGCGCCCCGTAGACACCGAGCTCGAAGCTCAGGTCGCCCTCCGGGTCGAAGATATTGACCTCGAAGGGGTCACCGAAGTCCTGCAGGAAACCCATGCCCTTCTCGCGGGTGTCCTTGTAGCTGATCCCCACCAGACGAATGCCGCGGTCGGCCAGGTCGAGCAACTGTGGCATCTCGCGCTTGCACTCCGGGCACCACTCCCCCCAGACGTTGACCAGGGTGACCTGGCCAAGGAACAGCGACTCATCCACCCGCTGCTCCGGGTCCTTCAGGGTTTCCTTGTTGAAGGCCGGGAAGTCCCGGGCCATCAGCGCGGAATCGCGATGGAAGGGGTTCAATGACAGCCCCTGGTAGAGAAACACCGACAGCACCAGGAAGACCATCAGCGGCAGCAGCAGGATCAGGCGCCGCGTCATGCCGTGGCCTCCTTGGCGGGCGCGGGGCCCGGTGCCGCTTCCGGATCCTCAGACGTGGCCAGTCGCCGGTAGCGGCGGTCGGCCACGGCGAGGATGCCGCCACCGGCCATCAGCAGGCCACCCAGCCAGAGCCAGCGCACGAAGGGCTTGTACTGCACCCGCATCGCCCAGGTGTTGTCGCCAAGATCCTCGCCCATGGCTACGTAGAGGTCACGGAACAGGCCGGGACGCAGGGCGACCTGGGTCATGGGCATGCCGCGGGCGATGTAGAGGCGCTTCTCCGGGTTCATGGTGAAGCTGCGACGACTGCCGTCACGCTGAACCTCGATCACCGCCCGATCGGCCAGGAAGTTGGCGCCACGACGGCTGGTGAGCTCGGTCATGGTGAAGGTGTAGCCCGCGACCTGAGCACTGTCCCCCACGCCCATGCGCACGTTGCGCTCGATGTTGTAGTTGGAGACCACCGCCACGCCGATGATGGTCACTGCGACGCCGAGGTGGCCCAGCTGCATGCCCCAGTAGGCCAGCGACAGCTTCTTGAGCCCGGCGATGCGAGTCGGTGCATGGCGGGTCTTCTCGAAGATGTCTCGGAACATCGGCAGCACGATCCACATGGCGGTCACCAGGCCGATGGCGACCCAGAGGTTCCATTCCGGGCCGATAATGAACGGCATGGTGATGCCGATCACCAGCGCTGCGACACCGGCCAGCCAGAGCCGCTTGACCAGCGAACGGACCTCGGTCTGCTTCCAGCGTGCGATGGGACCCAGCCCCATGAAGATGCACATGATCACCGTGAGCGGTACGAACAGGGCATTGAAATAGGGAGGGCCCACGCTGATCTTGCCCAGGTTGAGGGCGTCGAGCAGCAGCGGATAGACGGTACCCATCAGCACGGTGATGGTGATGATCACCAGCATGATGTTGTTGATCAGCAGCAGGGCGTCGCGGGAGAGCCAGTTGAAACTGGTCTTGTGGCTGACCCGAGGCGCGCGCAGGGCGAAGATCAGCAGCGACACCCCCACGGTGATACCCAGCAATACCAGAATGAAGAAGCCGCGGGACGGATCGTTGGCGAAGGCGTGCACCGACGTCAGCACCCCGGAGCGCACCAGGAAGGTACCCAGCAACGACAGCGAGAAGGTGGTGATCGCCAGCAGCAGCGTCCAGCTCTTGAAGGAGCCTCGCTTCTCGGTGACCGCCAGGGAGTGCATCAGGGCGGTGCCCGTCAGCCAGGGCAGCAGCGAGGCATTCTCGACGGGGTCCCAGAACCACCAGCCGCCCCAGCCAAGCTCGTAGTAGGCCCACCAGCTGCCCAGGGCGATACCGATCGTCAGGAAAGCCCAGGCCAGATTGGTCCAGGGACGCGCCCAACGGGCCCAGGCGGCATCGAGCCGACCGCCCAACAGTGCGGCGATGGCGAAGGCAAACACCACCGAGAACCCGACGTAGCCCATGTAGAGCATCGGTGGGTGCAGGATCAGGCCGATGTCCTGCAGCAGCGGATTGAGGTCGGCACCGTCCTGCGGCACATGGGGCAGCAGCCGCTCGAAGGGATTGGAGGTGATCAGGATGAACAGCAGGAAGCCGACGCAGACCGCCCCGAGCACACCGATGACCCGGGCCACCATGTCGCGAGGCAGCTCACGGGAGTAGCGGGCGGCAAAGAAACCCCAGCCGGCCAGCATCAGGCTCCACAGCAGCACCGAACCTTCATGGTTGCCCCATACGGCGCTGAACTTGTAGTACCAGGGCAGCATGGAGTTGGAGTTGTTGGCCACGTTGGCCACGCTGAAATCGTCCAGCATGTAGCTCGCCGTCAGCGCGGCATAGGCAATCGCCACGAACAGGAACTGTCCGCTTGCCATGGGGCGAGCGTAGGCCATCAGCAGCGGCCGGCGTAGCGTGGCGCCGGCCAAGGGCATCACCGTCTGGGCCATCGCCAGCAGCAGGGCGATGACCAGGGCGAAATGGCCGACTTCGGGAATCATCTGGATCGACATGGTTACTCCGGATCAGTACTGGTACTGGCTCTGACTCTGGCTGTCGCCGTCATCGGACTCCCGCTCCTCGACACGCTTTGCCACCTTGGCGGCCTTGGTCTGGAAGTCGGCGGGAGAGTAGCCAGCCGCCTCGAGCGCATCGGCCACCTCCGGCGGCATGTAGTTCTCGTCGTGGCGAGCCAACACCTGGTCGGCACGGAACATGCCGTCCTGCTTCAACTGGCCGACTACGACCACACCCTGGCCCTCGCGAAACAGGTCGGGAAGGATACCACTGTAGGAGACTCGCAGGTCCTCTACATAGTCGGTGACCGTGAACTCCACGTCCAGGCTATCCGGATTGCGCTCGACGCTACCCTCCCGGACCATGCCGCCGGCACGGATCTGGCGTTCAAAGGGCGCATCCCCCGCCGCGATCTCGATCGGGCTGAAGAAGAGGTTGATATTGGCTCGCAGTGCATAGAGCGTCAGCCCTATGGCAATCGCCGAGAGCGACACGAGCCCCAGTACCACGAACAGTTTCTGCTTACGCTTAGGCCTCATTGGTGCCTCCACCCCTGCTGGTTTGAATCGGTTGCGCCTGGGCGGAACGGCCCGCCAGGCGACTTTCACGACGAACGCGACGCTGCAGCTGACGCAGCAGCTGGCGGCGCTCGGCGCGAGCATGTATCACGGTTCCCAGGAGCAGAACGGCGGTGACGCCCCAGGCTGCCCAGACATAGGGGGCATGGCCGCCCATGGCAAAGAGTTCCGAAAAACTGTCGAAGAACATTACTGCGCCTCCCCGGCCAGTTCGCGGACCCAGCGCTTGTTGGCTTCCCGGCGCAGTATCTCGCTGCGGGTGCGTGTCAGCGTCAGGGCGATGAAGAAGCTGTAGAAGCCCAGCACCATGATCAGCAGCGGCAGCCACATGTCCATGGGCATGGCGGCACGCCCGGTGATGGTGAAGGTGGCCGGCTGGTGCAAGGTGTACCACCAGTCAACCGAGTACTTGATGATCGGAATGTTGATGACTCCCACCATGGCCAGCACGGATGCCGCCCGCGATGCGCTGTCGCGACTGGTGAAGGCGCCGCGCAGGGCGATAATGCCCAGGTAGAGGAAAAGCAGGATGAGCATCGAGGTCAGGCGCGCATCCCACATCCACCAAGTTCCCCAGGTGGGCATACCCCAGACGGCGCCGGAAAACAGCGCGATGAAGGTCATGGCGGCACCCAGCGGCGCCATCATCGCGGCTGCCATGTCGCAGATCTTGATCTTCCAGACCATGAAGGCGAGCGCCGAGATGGCCATGGACACGAAGATCGACTGGGCCAGGAAGGCGGCCGGCACATGGACGTAGATGATGCGAAAGCTGTTGCCCTGCTGGTAGTCCGCCGGGGCGAAGGCCAGCCCCCAGACGCTACCGACCAGGATGAGAATCAGCGCCGCCGCCCAGAACCAGGGCTGGAGCCTGGCGCTGATGTCGTAGAACCACTTGGGGGAACGCAACTTGTTAATAAAGGCCCACATGCCTAGTTAACCTCTCAACCGTTGATACTGATGCGCAGCGATGCCGCGATTGCCAGGGGCGCAAGAATCAGCGCAAGCGCCAACAGCGCGCCGAGAATCGCCAGATGCGCCATGACACCGTCGCCGAAGATGGCGGCCTGTACGGCTCCGGCACCGAATATCAGCACCGGGATATAAAGGGGAAGTACCAGCAGCGACAGCAGCACGCCACCGCGGGACAATCCCACCGTCAGCGCCGCTCCAATGGCACCAATCAGGCTGAGGCTGGCACTGCCCAGTGCCAGTGATAACGCCAACACGCCATAGCTTCCCGCGGGCAGTGCCAGCATGATGCCCAACACCGGCGCCATCAGCGCCAGGGGCAGGCCGGTCAGCAGCCAGTGCACGGCCACCTTGGCCAGGGCCAGCAAGGCAAGGGGCTGCGGTGTCAGCAGTAGTTGCTCGAGCGAGCCATCGTCGTAATCGGCCCGGAACAGGCTGTCCAGCGACAGCAGTGCCGCGAGCAGCGCCGCCACCCAAAGCAGCCCCGGAGCAATGGCCGCCAGCAGCTGTGGGTCGGGGGAAATGCCGATCGGAAACAGGGTGATCACGATGGCGAAGAACACCAGCGGATTCATCACCTCGCTGCGTCGCCGCAGCAGGAGCACCAGGTCGCGCTTGAGCGTTGCCCAGAATGCGACAGCCAACCCGCCGCCAGGTTCCCCGTGAAAGACCACCGGGACCTCCTTGTTCAACAACCCTTCAGTTCCCGGCATCGAGGCCTCCCCCGCCAAGGCGGATTCGCCGGAGCTCGGCACAGGGCGTCAGCTCATGGTGCGTGGTCACCAGCACGCAACCGCCCCTGCGCGCATGGGCGACCAGCCGCTGTTCCAGTGCCGCAACGCCGTCGCGGTCGATGGCGGTGAAGGGCTCGTCCAGCACCCACAGCGGGCGCGGTGTCAGCACCAGGCGGGCCAGGGCCACCCGGCGCTGCTGACCGGCGGAAAGCTGGCCAGCCGGCAGGTCCTCGAAACCGGCCAGGCCGACATCCTCCAGCGCCGCATAGCGGGCCGCCTCATCCTGCGGCTGCCCCGCCATGGCCTGGTACCAGGTCAGGTTCTCCAGCGGCGTCAGCGCCGCCTTGACCCCCGGGGCATGCCCAGGTAGAGCAGGTTCGACAGGAAGGAGTCCCGCGACTGCCGCATGGGACGATCGTCCCAGAACAAGTCGCCTTCGTAGTCGGCAAGCTGCCCGGACAGGATTTTCAACAGCGTCGTCTTGCCGCTGCCGTTGGGCCCCTCCACCCGCACGATCTCGCCAGCGCGGATGTCCAGGTCCAGGCCCCGGAACAGCCAACGATCATCACGCTCACATGCGAGACTTTGCGCTTGCAGACGCAGGCTCAACGGCACTCTCCAGGAATGGTAAATTCGTTGGAAATGCTACACGGAAAGGCCTTTTGCTACTAGTAATCCGCCTGCGTCACGGCGCCACTCTTGCCGCAGGTCAAGGCTTGCTCCGGGCAGGGGAACTTGCCTGCGAGGCATCGCCTGCTATGATGCTTGATACCTGTACATTTCCACAGGGTCGATCAGAGGGGGAAACGCCACATGCCACAGGCTTCCACGCACTATCTGCACCGACGTCCCAACCTGCCCATGGCCGAGGCCTGGATCCGCATCGAAGGCGAGGACCTCGTCGAGATACCACTGCTGGGCGACGTCTCGGCCGGCCTGCCCATCGAGGCCTGCCCCACCATCGGCGCCATTCACGCGCCCTCCTGCATGGTGCGCCGCAACACCTATGCCCTGCGCGTGCGCGGCGACTCCATGATCGACTGCAACATCTTCGACGGCGATGTGATCATCATCGAGCGCCAGGAGAGCGCCGAGAATGGCGAAACCGCCGTGGTGCTGATCAACCAGCAGGAGGTCACCCTGAAGAAGCTCTATATCGAGAAGAACGGGGTCCGCCTGCAGCCGGCCAACGAGAGCATGCCTCCCATCTACCTGAAGAACAGCGACATCCAGGTGCTGGGCATGGTCATGGGCGTGGTGCGCCAGCACGAGATCACTCACTGATGCGCTATCCGGTCCCCGACCTGCCCGCGGGTACTCACCGGGAAGTCGAGACCGAGGTCGAGAAGAGTCGCTTCATCACCTGGATCTGCCATGCACCCCGGATGGAGAGCTTCACCGCCCTGCTTGCCGAAGCCCGCCGGGCACACCCCAGCGCCAGCCATCACTGCAGCGCCTTTATCGCCGGCCCGCCGGGGGAGCAGAATGCCATCGGCTTTTCCGACGACGGCGAACCCGGGGGCACTGCGGGCCGGCCGATGTTTCAGGTCCTCGAAGGCGCCGGCCTCGGCCAGGTCGGTTGCGTGGTCATACGCTACTTCGGCGGCACCAAGCTCGGCACCGGTGGCCTGGCCCGCGCCTATGCACAGGCGGTGAGCCAGGCCCTGGTCGAGCTGCCCCTGCACCAGCTCACCGAACGCAGCCCGCTACGATTCAAGGTCGCTTCGCCGGCGAAGCCGAGGCCCGCAGCTGGCTCGAAAGCCTGGGTGTTCCCGTTACCGCCGCCGACTACGCCGCCGACGGCGTCATACTCACCGTCGGCTGGCCTCGGGATGTCCCCATCGATCTCGGGCCGCTCCAAGCCCGGCTGCGCGGCAATCTCTCCCTGATCGACACCTAGCCCGGCCCGACACCTAGTCAGCCCCCGACATCGCACCTTTCAGAGCCACTTCATACGAGCGCTGGACATGGTCGTCCATCAGCTCTCGTGCGCCCTTGATGTCGCGCTCCAGGGCCAGCGTGACCAGCTCACCGTGCTGGGCATCGAGTACCCGTCGCACCTCGGGCGCTTCCGGTGCCATGCGACGATAACGGTCGAACTGGTCGTGGAGCTGCTCGATGAAGCGCAGCAACCAGACCGAGCCGCACGGGGCTACCAGGGTACGGTGGAAGCGGTTATGCAATCGCTCCCATTCGTCGACCGCTTCCGGCATCATGTCGGCCCGCTTGAGCCGGTGCGCTGCCGCCAGCAGCTCCGACTCCCACTCCGCGTCACCGAAGCGGATAGCCCGCTCCAGGGCCATGCCCTCCAGCTCGCGACGCATCTCGGCAATGTCATCGAGCTCCCGGCGATCCAGCCGAGGCACCCGGAAGCCACGCTGGCTCTCCTGCTCCAGCAGGCCATAGGCGGCGAGCCGGTTAAGCGCTTCGCGTAGCGGGCTAAGCCCCACGCCGTAGTACTCCTTGAGCGCGCTGATGGCCACTTTCTCGCCCGCCGCGAAGCGGCCGTTGACGAGGTCCTGACGCAAGGTGTCGTAGATGCGTCCGGAGGTCGTCGTGCGCCCCTTGTCCCTGGATATTCCCATGCCCCCTCCTTCACATTGCCACAGAACCGAAGGTTGACCTTCTTTCCTGGATTAATCTACCCTGGACAAATAATCGATTTTATAACGGTAAAGTGACGAATGAACAATAAATCAACAGTTCGCTTCATAACCGACAGTTCCAGGGCCTTGCCATGACGCCCACCTCCACCAAGGCCCCGCTGGGCGCCCTGCTCTGGGCCTTTACCCGTATCGGCCTGCTCGGCTTCGGTGGCGGCCCTGCGATGATCCCCCTCGTACAGCAGGAAGTGGTCAAGCGCCATGGTTGGCTGAACGACGAGGAATTTGCCGACGTACTGGCCATCGGCAACACCTTGCCGGGGCCCATTGCGACCAAGATGCCTGGCTACATCGGCTATCGGGTTGCCGGGGTGGCCGGCTGTTTCATCGCCGTGACCGCCGTCATCCTGCCCATGGTCGTGGCGATGATCGCACTGCTGGCCCTCTTCAGCAGCTATCGCCACGTGGCCTGGATACACGGCATGGGCCAGGCCGTCGTCCCCGTGGTCATGGTGATGATGGGTCAGTTGACCATGGACTTCTGGAACAAGTCGCGCCTGGCCCTGGGCTGGGCGATGAGCCTGGCCATGGCGGTGGCCGCCGGCGCACTGATCTACCTGCTCGGCGTGCACCCCGGCTGGGTGATCGGCGCCATCCTGGCGGCGGCGTTGCTGCGCCCGACACCCAAGCGGGGTAACGCCTGATGCTGGTCTACTGGGAGCTGTTCCTGGCTTTCTTCATCCCCAACATCATCGGCTACGGCGGTGGGCCGGCGATCATTCCGCTGATCGAAGCGGAGGTGGTGGGCCGCTATGGCTGGATGAACGCCCAGCAGTTTGCCGAAACCCTGGCGCTGGGCAATGCCCTGCCGAGCCCCATCGCCACCAAGATGGCCGGCTACGTGGGCTATGACGTGGCGGGTATCGGCGGCGCGCTGGTCGCGATATTCGCCACGGTGGTGCCGTCGTTGCTGCTGATGCTGGGTGCCCTGGGGCTGCTCTATCGTCACCGCGACTCCCCCCGCGTCAAGCGCATGAGCCAGTGGGTACGGCCGGTGATCGCCATGATGATGGCCTGGCTGACCTGGAGCTTCTTCAGCGAGGGCCTCGATAGCGCCGGCTCCTGCATACCCTGATCATCGGCGCGGCAGCGGCCATCGCCCTGCTGCGCTTTCGAACCCACCCGGCCTTCGTGGTCCTGGCTGCACTCGTCTACGGAGGCCTCTTCCTCAGTTGACACACTCGACAACAACATCCCGATACGGGAGCACGCGCTCACCCCGCTGCCGCCTCGCCTGGCGCGAGCGGCAGCTACCACACCACCAACAATATAAAGGTGTTCCATCATGACGCGTACGAAACTGACTCTTACCACCACCATCGCGGCCATCGGCCTGGCCTCGAGCCTGGCTTTTGCCAGCACCGCCCAGGCAGACTATCCCGAGCAGGATATTCGCCTGATCATCCCCTACGGCCCAGGGGGCGCCACCGACATCATCTTCCGGTTGATCTCCCAGGAAGCCGAGCAGTATCTGGGCGAGTCGGTGGTACCGGTCAACATGGCCGGTGCCGGTGCCACGCTCGGCTCGCGCAACGTCAAGGACGCCGATCCGGACGGCTACACGCTGCTTGGCAGCCACGACACCATCGCACTGTCCAAACTGGCCGGTACCGTGGACTACTCCTACGACGCTTTCGAGCCAATTGCGCTGCTGACCCAGACCATCAACATTCCCACCGCGCATGCCAACCACCAGGTGCAGAGCGCCGGCGAGATCGCCGACTATGTGCGCGAGAACCCGGGGCAGGTGCGTTTCAGCATGATCCCGAGCTCCACCGACCACTTCTTCTGGGCACAGTTCTTCCAGGAGGCCGGCATCGACATGGCCGATGTGCGCCTGGTGGGCTATCCGGATACCGGCGAGCAGGTCTCGGCGCTGCTGGCCGAAGAGATCGACTTCGCCATGTTCAACCTGCCGTCCGGTGGTTCGTTCTTCGAGGAAGGCACCTTCCGCCCGCTGGGCATTGCCCACCCCGAACGCCTCGATGGCATGCCTGACGTCGCCACCCTGCGCGAACAGGGTATCGAGATGGATCATTCCACCAGTCGCGGCATCTTCGCCCCCAAGGGCACGCCGCAGGAGGCCCTCGACACCATCGCCGAGGCCTATGGCCAGGCGCTGGAGAACGAGACGGTACGCAGCCGCATCGAGAACGAGTTCGGCTCGGTGGTGCGCTTCCTGGCCGGTGACGACTACCTCGAGTTCCTCGACGACAACGAAGCGGCGCTGTCCGCGGCTGCCGAGAACATCGACTTCCAGAACTGAGTGAGCTACCCGCCCCGGCACGCCGGGGCGGGGATCGGGAGACGTTGCGATGTTGACATTGACCAAGGACCGCGCCCTGGCGCTGGTGCTGCTATTGATCGTTGCGGTGATGTGGGTCGAGTCGGGCAATATCCGCCCAGCCACCTCCTGGCAGCCCTACGGCTCGGCGCTGTTTCCGCGCATCCTGCTGGTGGTCACCGGCCTGCTGTCGCTGCTGGTTCTGTTTCGCTCGCTACTGGCCGGTGCACCGGAAAGAACGCTGCCCCGGCGCAGCTTCGGCGAGTGGCTGGCCCACAATCGTAAAGTGTTCTCACTGTTCGCGCTGTTCGGCCTCTATGCCGCGCTGCTGCCGATGGTCGGCTACATCATTGCCACCCTGGCCTTCCTGGTGACCTCGCTGGGACTGCTGCTGGGGATCGATTCCCGCCGCAAGTGGATCATCAATCTCGCCGTCAGCTTCACCCTGGTGCCGCTGGTGTTCGTGATCTTCCGCTACGGCCTCAATGTCTGGCTGCCCTGACGCCCGGGAGTGACACATGGCGGATTTCTTTCTACAGGCCCTCGGCCTGGTCAGCAGCCCCGCGGTACTGGCGCTGATCGTCATCGGCGTGCTGTTCGGCATCATCGGCGGCAGCATACCGGGCTTCACCGTGACCATGGCCATCCTGGTGGTCTTCCCCTTCACCTTTGCCATGGACCCGGTCAGCGGCGTATCGCTGATGGTGGGTGTGTTCGTCGGCGGCTATTCCGGGGGTATCGTCTCCGGCGTGATGCTGGGCATCCCCGGCACGCCGTCGTCCATCACCACCGTCTACGACGGCTACCCCATGGCCCAGAACGGCGAACCCGGCCGCGCCCTGGGTATCGGCGTGGCGGCCTCGTTTATCGGCACCCTGATCAGCGTGGCGGTACTGGTGTTCTTCGGCCCCTTGATTGCCAGCTTCAGCATGAACTTCCGGCCCTGGGAGATCACCGCGCTGATCGTCTTCGCCCTGACCCTGGTGGCGGGCCTCTCCAGCGGCGCCCTGCTCAAGGGCCTGCTGGCCGCCGTTCTGGGGCTGTTGATCACCACCGTGGGCTATGACCGCAACAGCAACCTGCGCTTCGATTTCGGCGTCCCCGCCCTGGGCTCCGGCTTCGAGATCCTGCCGGTGATGATCGGTATCTTTGCCTTCTCGCAGCTGATGGGGAACCTCGAGAAGTTGCGTGACGACCAGGGCAAGATCAAGGGCGTCGACACCAGCGTCACCATTCCCTACCGCCGCATCCTCAAGGACATGGCCGGCCAGAAGCTCAACACCTTGCGCTCGTCGCTGATCGGTAGCCTGGTCGGGGCACTGCCCGGTACCGGCGGCACCGTGGCCAACTTCATCAGCTACGACCAGGCCAAGAAGTTTTCCAAGCATCCGGAAACCTTCGGCAAGGGCACCCCCAGCGGTATCGTCGCCTCGGAGGCCTCCAACAGTGCGGTGGCCGGCGGCGCCTTCGTGCCGACCCTGGCGCTGGGCATCCCCGGCGACCTGCCCATGGCGATCATGATGGGCGTGCTGATCCTGCACGGCATCACCCCGGGCCCCCTGATGTTCGAGCAGAACCCGGTACTGGTCGGTGCCATCTACGCCAGCCTGCTGATCGGGGCCGTGGTGATGGTGCTCTGCCAGCTGCTGCTGGTGCGCTGGTTCGCCAAGATCTCGCTGATCCCCCAGGAGGTCCTGGTGCCGGTGGTGCTGATGCTCTGCGCCATCGGCTCCTACGCGCTGAACAACAACCTGTTCGATATCTGGGTGTTGTTCGTGTTCGGGGTGATCGGCTATCTGCTGTGGAAAGCCGGGGTGCCGCTCACACCTTTGATCCTTGGGGTGGTGCTGGGCAACAACCTGGAGCGTCAGCTGTTCCGCGCCCTGGAGCTCGACGACAGCTGGATGACCTTCCTGACTCGGCCGCTGTCGGCACTATTTCTGGCGCTGGCCCTGGCCTCGGTGATCTTCTCGCTTTATCAGGACCGCAAGATTCAACAGAACCAGCTCAGGGCCAAGAACCTGCCCGAGCAGTAAAGGAGCCTCCTTATGCAGCATGACGCGCGTTTCTATCCGAGCCCTTCGCGGCGCATGGCCACTTTCGGCAGTCGCGGGATGGTCGCCACCTCACAGCCTCTGGGGGCCCAGGTCGGCATGCAGATCCTCCAGCAGGGGGGCAATGCGGTGGATGCCGCCATCGCCGCCGCCGCGGCGCTGACCGTCGTGGAACCCACGTCCAACGGCATCGGCAGCGACGCCTTCGCCATCGTCTGGATGGAGGGAAAGCTCCACGGCCTCAACGCCAGTGGGCCGGCCCCCCAGGCGGCCACCATCGAGGCCATGAAGGCCCTCGGCCATGAGCGGGTTCCGGAATACGGCATGCTGCCGGTCACCGTTCCCGGGGCACCGGCGGCCTGGGCGGCCCTCTCCGAGCGCTTCGGCAAGCTGCCTTTCGCCGACCTGCTGGCCCCGGCCATCGCCCTGGCGGAAGAGGGCTATCCGGTTTCGCCGATCGTCAACCAGATGTGGGAGGAAGCCCATGACATCTATAGCCGTCATGACGACCCCGCCCTGAAGCCCTGGTTCGAGACCTTCGCCCCGAACGGCCGCGCCCCGCGCCCCGGCGAGCGATGGACCTCCCCGGGCCACGCCGGCACCCTACGGGCAATTGCCGAGACCAAGGGTCGTGCGTTCTATGAAGGAGACCTGGCCGACAAGATCGACGCTTTCTTCCGCGAGCACGGCGGCCTGCTGCGCAAGGAGGACCTGGCAGCCTACAAGCCGGAGTGGGTCGAGCCGATCGGCACCCGCTACCGCGGTCACGATATCTGGGAGATTCCGCCCAACGGCAGTGGCTGATCGCCCTGCAAGCCCTGGGCATGCTCGAGCGCATGGGTGAGGAAGGCCGGGATCCGGTGGAGACCCTGCATCGCCGCATCGAAGCTACCAAGCTGGGCTATGTCGACGGCCTTCGCTACGTTACCGAGCGCGACGCCATGGGCCCGAGCGTGGACCAGCTGTTGGCCGACGACTATCTCGCTGAACGCGCCGGCCTGATCGGCGAGCAGGCGCTGGACCCTAAGCACGGCAATCCGATCAAGGGCGGCACCGTCTACCTTGCCACCGCCGATGGCGACGGCAACATGGTTTCGTTCATCCAGAGCAACTACAAGGGCTTCGGCTCGGGCGTCGTGGTGCCCGGCACCGGCATCAGCCTGCAGAACCGCGGCTGGGGCTTTTCCCTGGACCCGGCACATCCCAACGCCCTGGCGCCCGGCAAGCGTACCTACCACACCATCATTCCCGGCTTCATCACCAGGAATGGCCAGGCGGTGGGGCCGTTCGGCGTGATGGGGGGCTACATGCAGCCTCAGGGCCACGTCCAGGTAATCACCGCCATGCTCGATGATCACCTCAATCCCCAGGCGGCGCTGGATATGCCGCGCTGGAAATGGACCAAGGGCAGGACCGTCGAGGTCGAGCCGCACTTTCCCGACCACCTGGCCCAGGCGTTGGCACGGCGCGGCCACGACATCGTCAAGATGGCCGACACCCTGAGCTTCGGCCGCGGCCAGATCATCCTGCGCGACGCTGAGAGCGGCGTGCTGTGCGGCGGCACCGAACCGCGCACCGACAGTGCCGTGCTCGCCTGGTGAAACCTGCAGTACCTGACCCGGCTGCTGCCGGGTCCTTGTTAGACCAAAACCGGAGAAGCCAAATGCTGACACCCAACAAATCCAACGTCACTTCACGCAAACCCCTCCGCTGGGCCGCCACGGCCCTAGCCGGTGTCTCCCTGGCAGTCGGTAGTATGGCAGCCACTGTCCAGGCGGATGACTACCCCAACAGGGCGGTGGAATTCATCGTGCCCTGGGGGCCGGGCGGTGGTAGCGATCTATTGATGCGCATCGTCGGACAGCACCTCGAAGAGGCCCTGGGCGAGGCTGTCCCCATCATCAACATGCCGGGTGCAAGCGGCACGATTGGCCTGAGAGAAGTCACTCGCCGCGACAATGACGGGTACACCATCACCCAGATCCACGAAGGCCTGCTGATCGCTCACCATTCCGGCGTCACCGACCTGAACTGGGATGACTTCGACGTGATCTCCATGATGACCAGCATCAACTCCGTCATTGCCGTCAATGCCGATACCGGCTGGGAAACCCTCGACGACCTGCTCGAAGACGCCACAGCTAACCCGGGCGAATACCGCATGGGGGTGACCATGGGTGGCATTCCCCACCTGTGGGCCGTCCAGTTCGAGGAGGCAACCGGTACCGACTTCGGTTACGTCGGCTACGAAGGAACGGGGGAGCGACTGCGTGCCCTGGCCGGCGGCCACATCACCGTCGCCATCGAGGACTACTCGTCCACCAGCTCCTTCGTGGAAAACGGCGACATGAACATCCTTGCAGTGGCCACTAACGAGCGCATTGATGAGCTGCCGGACACTCCGACACTTCAGGAACTGGGCTACGACCTGGAGTTCCTCGTGACGCGCGGCCTTGTGGCACCCAAGGGCACGCCGGAAGAGATTCTCGACACACTCGAAAGCGCTTTGGCCGAGATTGCCGAAAGCGAGTCCTTCCAAACCCAGGTCGCCAATGTCGGCGGGACCGTTCGCTACATGGGCCGAGCCGACTATGCCGACTACATGCACAACATGAACCAGGATATTGAGGCTAACGCCCACCTCCTCGACTGAGGCAGGGTGTTGCCAGGAGGCCCGCATGGAACGAAGAACCACAGAGGAAGCCTTGCTGCCCACACTGCAGCTTCTCTCCTATGCCGTCATTGCCTCTATCGCACTGTTCATGTCCCTCAAGGCCGGCGCGCTGCCGGCCTCTCGCTGGGAACCCATGAGCGCAGGGGCCTTTCCACGCATCATTTTCCTATCCATTGCCGTACTCTGCAGCATCGCCTTCATCACGGAGGTCTTCAAATACGGCCTGCCCAGAACCACCTGGTCATCCTGTCTGGCAAGAACGCTCAGGCTGAAGATGGTCATCGCCAACCTGGTACTGTTCATCGCCTACATGGCTGCTCTGCCATGGCTCGGCTTCATGACCAGCACCTTCCTGTACCTGTCGACTGCCCAGATTCTGATGGCGCCGAAACGTCTGACTACCATCGTTGTGGCCCTCATTGTCGCTGCGGTCTTCTCAGCCGGCCCCTACTACCTCTTTTCCGAGGTGTTCAGTATCTATCTACCCAGAGCAAGATGGTAATCAGGTGAAATCATGACAGACGCTTTTCTGTTGGCACTGGGTGGTATCATGACCCCCTACACCCTGGGCCTTATGGCAATCGCCACCCTTGCCGGCATCGTGTCAGCTGCAATCCCCGGCTTCACGATCACCATGGCCATTGTACTCACCCTTCCGTTGACCTTTGCCATGCCGCCTATGCAGGGGGTCGCGGTCATGCTCTCGGTTTACGTGGGCGGGCTAAGCGGTGGGCTGTTCAGTGCCGCATTGCTCGGCATCCCGGGGACTCCTTCCGCAGTTGCGACTACTTTCGATGCCTTTCCCATGGCGCGCAAGGGCCATCCTGGCAGGGCGCTTTCCCTCGGCCTGTTCGCCTCCTTCGTGGGGTCTCTCATCTCCATCGTCATACTCATCATGGCGGCCCCGCCGCTGGCGCTGATGGCGGTCAAGCTTGGTCCCTGGGAGTATTTCGCCTTGATCGTATTCGCTCTGACGATCATCGCCAGCCTGGTTGGAGACTCTCTCATACGGGGCTGATCGCCGGACTGATTGGCATCGGCCTGGCAACTGTCGGCCCCGACCCAATCATGGGGCGCGAGCGTTTCACCTTTGGCTACGAAGTGCTGGCGGCCGGCATTCCTTTTCTGGTCGTATTGATTGGCATGTATGCCATGAGCCAACTGCTCTCCGAGCTGGAGCCTGCCCAAGGTGGGAAACCGCAGCCCAGCTCCCTCATCAGCGGCGACATGCGCCCCCATCTGCTCGACACGGTGAAGCAGGTGATTCTCAAACCCGTCAATGTGGTGCGCTCATCGTTGATCGGCGTCTTCATCGGCGCGGTGCCCGGGGCAGGCAGTTCGATTTCCAATCTACTGGCCTACGATCAGGCCAAGCGTGCATCCAAACACCCGGAGACGTTCGGTAACGGTGAGCCTGAGGGTGTCGTGGCGTCGGAGTCTGGCAACTCCTCCACGGTTGGTGGCAGCCTGATTCCCCTTATTGCCCTGGGGATTCCCGGCTCCCCAGCCGACGCCGTCTTGATGGCTGCGATCATGGTGCATGGCATCAGTGTCGGTCCGCGACTCATTCTCGACAACCCGGACCTGGTCTATGGCATGTTCATCTCCATGGCAGTGGCATCCGTGTTCATGCTGTTCATCGGACTGATCCTGATGCGCGCCTTCCTGAGACTGCTCAATGTCCCCAAGTACATTGTGTACCAGTGTACTGGCCTGTTGCGCCATCGGAACCTTTACCCTCAACAATCGTATCTCCGATCTCTACCTGCTTGCCTGCGTCGGCTTGGCGGGTTACGTCCTCAGGAAGCTCGACTATCCGCTCGCCCCACTGGTTCTCGGGGTCGTGCTAGGCCCGATCGCTGAAACCAATCTCAGGCGTGCCTTTCAGACCAGCGATGAGTGGACACTGTTCTTTACCCGTCCGATATCCGCCATCCTGCTGACCCTGGCTGTCGTCTCCATTGTTTACAGCATCCTCAGCTACTTTAGGCGGCGCAAAGATACTTCTTCTCGAATCAACGCCTCGCTCGAATAGGAAACGCCATGAACGTCGATCCCCACTTCTGCCCGCCAACGTCGCAACGCATGCCGACCTGAGGCCATTGCCGCATGCTCACCACTTCCCAGCCGCTTGCCGCCCAGTCTGCGGTGGCAACGCAGTGGATGCGACGATTGACACTGCAGTGACGTTGGCCCTGGCCACACTGTCGACCGTGCTGGCCCGATAGCCCCCCAAGGAGGCCGCCACGGTATACCATACTTGGTGATGGCAAGCCGTGGCTGCCTCCCTCCTTCACGCCTGCCCGACTCTCCTTACCGCCTTCCCCGGCGGCGTCTTGCTCCCTCCGCAAGCCCTCTTCCGATCGCTTTCGCCCCGCTTACTTACTGCGATGAAGGGCTTTTTCCAGGTTTACGCGCGGTCATGCCGCTATCCGGGCGCTGCCAAAATTTGATCCAGGTCAGAAAACCCCTTGACAGTATCGGAGGGATGAAATTAGTCTTGCCACATGGCTTTTGGTATACCATGAGCCAAACCGGAAGGCAGAGGCCCACAACATCAACTGTCACTGCACTTCCCTGACTCCCGTAGGCATACCAATAAAACGGGCCATTGGCTGAAGTAGCCAATACCCAGGCAACCAGGAGAGATCCCCATGGCCGAACTGATGAATCGTGACGAATTCCGCACCGCCCTCGAAGACGCCATCAAGGGCAAGAGCGCCAACAAGGCACCGTTCAGCGTGGCATGGGCCAGCGGCAAGCTGAGCCGCGCCCACCTCGCCAAGTGGGCCGAGAACCACTATCACTACGTTGGCCCGTTCGCCGACTACCTGGCCTACATCTATGCCAACACGCCGGAGAACTACACCGAGGCCAAGGACTTCCTGCTGCAGAACATGTATGAGGAAGAGCTCGGCGGTGACCGGCATACCGACCTGCTGATCCGATTCGCCGAGGCGTGCGGCACCACTCGCGAGCGGGTCGAGAACCCCGACAACATGTCGCCCACCACCCGTGGCCTGCAGAGCTGGTGCTATGCCGTTGCCATGCGCGAGCACCCGGTGGTTGCCGTGGCCGGCCTGGTGGTTGGCCTGGAGTCCCAGGTGCCCTCCATCTATCGCAAGCAGACCCCGACCCTGCGCGACAAGTATGGCTTCACCGATGAAGAGGTGGAGTTCTTCGACCTGCACATCGTCTCCGACGAGATCCACGGTGAGCGCGGCTATCAGATCGTGCTCGAGCACGCCGACACCGTCGAGCTGCAGCAGCGCTGCCTGAAGATCTGCGAGATCGGCGCCCAGATGCGCCTGCTCTACACCACGGCGCTCTACTACGACTACGTGGCCAGCGACCTGCCCCTCTCCGAGCTCGACCTGGCGGCCTGATACCAGCCGTTCCAGTTCGTATCTCCGCATGATGCCTGCCGGCCCAGGCCGGCAGGCATCGGTCCCAGGACAGAGAGCTCCAATGATCACACGAGGTGAGCTTCTTGGATAACGTCACACAGTTTCTCAATTACATCGACGGCAAATGGCTGGCTTGCGGCTCGGGATCGACCTTCGAGAACCGCAACCCGGCGGACCAGGACGACCTGCTCGGCCAGTTCCAGGCCTCTTCCGCGGAAGATGCACAGCAGGCCATCGCAGCAGCCGAGAAGGCGTTCCCCGCATGGCGGGACACGCCCCTTTCAAAGCGCGCGAAGATCCTCAACCAGGCGGCGGATTATCTGGTCCAGAATATCGAGCAGTTCGCCCAGGAGCTGACCCGCGAAGAGGGCAAGCTGCTCGCCAACAGCCGCGACGAGATCGCCCGCTCGGCCCAGACCCTGCGCTTCTACGCCGTCGAGGGCCAGACCATCACCGGCGAGACCTTCCCCCAGGACGACGCCAAGATGATGGTCTACACCCAGCGCGAGCCGCTGGGCGTGGCAACCATCATCACGCCGTGGAACTTCCCGATCTCGATTCCGGCAAGAAAGATCGCACCGGCCCTGATCACCGGCAACACCGTGGTCTTCAAACCCTCGTCGGATGCTCCCCTGATCGCCTATCGCCTGGCGGAAGCGCTGCATCATGCCGGCGTCCCCGAGGGTGTCTTCAACTTCATCACCGGCAGCGCATCGGCCATCGGTGAAGACATCACCGCGGCGCCTGCGGTACGTGCCATCTCCTTCACCGGCTCCACCGCCGCCGGCGAGAAGATCCATCGCAGCGCCCCGATGGCGACTCGCACCCAGATGGAGCTCGGCGGCAAGAACCCGCTGATCGTGCTCGACGATGCCGATATCGACACGGCCGTCGACCTGACCATCAAGGGCGGTTTCTCGCTCACGGGCCAGGCCTGCACCGGCACCAGCCGTGTGCTTATCGCCCCCTCGGTCAAGGCCGCCTATCTTGAGCGCCTGGTGGAGCGAGTCAAGGAACTGCAGATCGGCAACGGTCTGGACAAGGGCACCCAGATCGGCCCGCTCGCCACCCGTCAGCAGCTCGATACCGTGCTCGGCTATATCGATACCGGCAAGCGCGAGGCCACCCATGTCCACGGCGGCGAGCGCTTGAGCGGCGGTGCCTACGACAAGGGCTTCTACGTATCGCCGGCGATCTTCAGCGATGTGACCCAACAGATGCGCATCGCCCAGGAGGAGATCTTCGGGCCCGTGGTCGCCGTCATCGATATCGACGGCTACGAGGATGCCATCGCCAAGGCCAACGATACCCCCTACGGGCTGGCGGCCGCCTGGTGACGCGGAACATCGACTATATCCAGCGCTTTCCGCACGACATCCAGGCCGGCACCGTCAAGGTCAACCGCACCACCACGGGCAACCTGGTCAATGCGCCCTTCGGCGGCCTGAAGCAGTCGAGCACCTCCACGTTCCGCGAGTCGGGACGCGCCGGACTGGACTTCTTCACCCAGACCAAGACCGTCTACATCGGCCGCTGAGCGCGGCTCCTACAACGACAACCTGACGACAAGGTGAGCCCCATGAAGCAGGTATTTCGTCTCGAACTCGAAGAAGCCAAGTTGATGGTCGAAGCGGCCAAGCGGAAGTCGGAGGAGATCAACGTCCTCGAGACCATCTGCATCGTCGACGACGGCGGCTACCCGCTGGCGCTGGAGCGCATGAACGGCGCTCGCATCACCGGCCCGCAGATCGCCTGGAACAAGGCCTTCACCGCCGCCGGTCACAAGCGCTCCACGCACCTGTTCAATACCGCCCCCAATGGCCCCGCCCTGCCCGGTAACGAGGCATTCGGCATCCAGTGGAGCTTCGAAGGCAAGTTCGCCGTCTTCGTCGGCGGCTTCCCCATCGTCGTCGATGGCGAAGTGGTCGGCGGCGTGGGCCTCAGCGGCGGCAACGGCGAGCAGGACACCAAGGCCGGCCTCGCTGCCCTGAAGGCCCTGCAGGAGCACCTGAGCGGTGCCGGTCACGAGGTGATCGTCGAAGCCGACATCAAGAAGTAACCCCGACTCTGCCGCAGGGTCTCGCGACCCTGCGGGCAGATGACAACGACTAGCCAAGTGCGGACACCCCACAACGACAAGACCATGGCATGCCATGGGTGTGCACCAGGAGGCTGCTATGACATATCGAATCACTCTTGCCGCTACTGCTGAGACCTTCGACGTCCAGCCGGGCGAGCCGCTGCTCGATGCGGCCGAGCGGGCAGGTTTCCCCCTCGTGCACGACTGCCGTTTCGGTGGCTGCGGCGCCTGCCGGATCAAGCTGCTGGAAGGCCAGGTGGCCTACGAGGAGATGCCCATGGGGCTCTCCGAGGAAGAGGAGCAGGAAGGCTACGCCCTGGCCTGCCAGGCGGTCGCCCAGAGCGACCTGACCATCAGCGCGGACGTGTTTCCGGCAGGCTATATTCCCCCCGACTACCACGAAGCCACGATCGTAAGCCTGGAGAAGCTCAGCCACGATGTGACCCACCTGGTGCTTAGCATACCCTCCGCCAGCGAGGTGAGCTTCCTGCCGGGCCAGTACCTCAACATCATGCTGGACGACGGCACGCCGCGTAGCTTCTCGATGGCCTCTCCGCCGCGCAGCGATCTCTTCGATTTCCATATCCGCCGGGTACCGGGCGGCTATTTCACCGAGCGCCTCAACACCCACTACCAGCCCGGCGACACTCTGGACGTCGAGCTGCCACTCGGAGCCTTCCGACACGACGCGGAAAGCACGAATCGCCTGCTGATGGTCGCCGGCGGCACCGGCCTGGCACCGGTCAAGAGCATCATCGAATCGCTGAAGGATGAACCCCACGCGCCGCACATCACGCTCTACTGGGGCGTACGCCGCGCCGAGGATCTCTATCTCGACGAACTGCTGCAGCACTGGGCCAGGACGCTGCCCCACTTCCACTATATCCCGGTGCTCTCCGACGCGACCCGGAGTGGGAAGGGCGACGCGGCTTTGTCCACGAAGCCGTGTGCCAGGACCACCCCGACCTGAGCGAGTTCGATGCCTACCTGTGCGGCCCGCCACCGATGATCGCCGCCGCAAAGTCCAGCTTCGCCGAGCGAGGGCTGAGCGTGGAAAGGATCTTCTCCGACAGCTTCAACTTTACCCATGAACTCAACGACAGCGTGGCATGACGCCCCACCGGCCATTGAGAGGTTGCCACCATGCTAGATATCACCTTCATCACCAACGACAACAAGACCATCTCCGCCCCGGAGGACTCCAACCTGCTGCGCGTCTCGCTGCGCGAGAAGGGGGGCATCCCCTTCAAGTGCGGTGGCGGACTCTGTGGCACCTGCAAGTGCCTCATCGAGGAGGGCATCGAGAATACCGATGCCGTAAAGAAGAAGGAGGAGAAGCTGCTCAGCGCCGAGGAGATCAGCCAGGGCTATCGCATGGCCTGCCAGACCTTCCTTACCGGCAGCGTGAAGGTCTCCTGGGATGTGAGCAAACCGGCCAGACCCATCACAGCAGGCCAGATAAAGCCCAAGACGGAAGCCTGAGGGCGTCGCTCTCACCCGGCCCGCCAGGCCCGACTGCCACCACGGCACCAGGAGCTGCGGCTGGCCCAGCACAGAGTTGTGAGGTCATATGATACACGTTGGACTCATCGGCTATGGCACGGCGGGCAGGGATGTCGCCGCAGCCATCCTCGGCGGCCAGGCGGGCAACACCCGACTGGCCGCCATTTTGGTACGCGACACCGGCAAGTATGCCGACGCCCTGGATAGCGGTCTGATCACCGACAGCGAAGAGACGTTCTTCGCCTGCCGTCCCGACGTGGTGGTCGAGACCGCAGGCCACGAAGCCGTGATCCGCTACGCCGAGACATCGCTCTCCCATGGCTGCGATTTCATGGTGGTGTCGGTCGGGGCCTTCTGCGATCAGGCACTGCATGACCGGGTCATGGCCAGCGCCAGCCGGCATGGCAAACGGGTACTGGTCCCCTCCGCCGCCATCGCCGGGCTCGACCGCATCGCCGCCGCCGCCCAGGGCCCGCTCGACAGTGTGACACTGACGACCCGCAAGCCGGTGAAAGCGTGGCGAGGCACCTTCGCCGAGGAAGTGGTCGACTCGATACGGTCGAGACGCCCACCGTGATCTTCGAAGGCAATGCACGGGAGTCATCGCGAGTCTTTCCCGAGAGCGTCAATGTCTCGGCGGCGCTGAGCCTGGCAGGCGTAGGCTTCGAGGCCACCCGGGTTCGGGTGCTGGTCGATCCCACCATCGACAAGAACATCCACGAGGTCTCGGCCAAGGGCCTATTTGGCGAAGTGCGCATCGAGGTGCAGAACACCCCGTCCCCGAACAACCCCAAGACCGGGTATATCGTCGCCATGAGCGTGGCACGAGCATTGAAGAATTTCTCCTCGCCGCTCGTCATCGGCTAGGCTTTGCCCGAAAACTGGCTGCGCTCGACCATACGGCGTTAAAAATCGGCTCAAAGTACTCATTTACACCCCGTAAACTCCGTCTTTTCGCCGATTTTTGCCTTGCGACCCACATGGATGTGGGAAGTGCGTTGGCCCGTAGGGAACGGGCCTAGCCCTGGCCTTCGCTCGCCGACTTTTCAGACAAAGCCTGGCAATGATGGCTACAGGGCTCGGCATGTCACCCTCTTACACAAGGAGTTCGAGAGATGAGTAAAGCCTATTGGGTCTCTTGCTATCGTGAAATATCGGATGCGAAGAAGTATGCCAGCTACATTCAACTGGCGATCCCTGCCATCGCCGCTGGTGGCGGCATCTTCCTGGCGAGGGATGTGGCGGCTTATGCCTATGAGGACGGCCAGCAGGACCGCACCATCATCATCGAGTTTCCCGACCTGGAGAGTGCCCGGGCGACGCATGATGGCGAGGCTTACGCTGCAGCGCTGGAAGCCCTGGGCGATGGCGCGGTCAGGGATATTCGGCTTGTCGGAGGCGTCTGAAGGAGAATAGCCTGCCGGCCTCCTGGATTGGAAACGAGACCCCGGGCGCTTGTGGCGCCCGGGGTCAGTCGTGTACCCATCTCAAGCCTGAGAGCGACTCATATACGCCTTGCGGGACTTCTCGAGGTGGATGCGGGTAAAGTTCTCGGCCAGGTCCGCTTCACCGCTGCGGATCGCACTCAGCACGTCCTGGTGCTCACGCAGCGCCGCCTTGGTGCGGCCGGGCAAGGCGCTGCTGAGATTCGAGAAGGCACGCACATAATCCTTGAGATCGACCAGCATCTCGTGAAGCTTGGGATTGCCGGAGGCCCGCCCGATCAGTTCGTTGTACTTGACGTTGAGCTCGACCTCGTCGCCACCACCGTCGCTCAACGCCTCCTCCATCTCGGCCATGAGCTGGTCGATTTCGGCGATGATGGCGTCGTTGACCTTCTGGGCCGCCAACCGCGCGGCCAGCGACTCGAGCGAAGCCAAGATCATGAAGACCTCGAGGATCTCGGCCTGGGTGATCTCGTTGACCACCACTCCCTTGCGCGGCACCGTTCGCACGAACCGCTGGGTCTCGAGTCGAAACAGCGCCTCTCGGATGGGGGTACGACTGATATTGAGCTTCTCGGCCAGCACCCGCTCGACCAGCCGATCACCTGCCTTGTATTCCCCACGCAGTATCGCGTCCTTGAGATAGGCATACACCTTGTCGCGGATCGGTGAGAGGTCTTCCTGAGTCCAGGTCTCTGCCATGAGGACTTACCTTCGAGTGGCCAAAAAACAAGAAATAATCAGATGTAACAGGATACCACAGGGGGAACTTTTCTGGCATACGAAGCACCGTGAGGGTGCAGCCCGGCTTTCCTGACCGAATCGACGCACCGTTAGAATGCATAAGCCCCATGGGAGGGGAACCCACGGGGCTGAATCGTAGATGCGATCGACAGACTAGGACGCCGTCGCGGCAACCTTTTCGAGGCGCGTATCGATGGTGCCGAAGGTGACCAGCTGTTTCAGCTCCTGGCGGGCCTCTTCGACCGTCGCAAACTTCTCGAAGAACTTGATCGGCACGCTATTGACCTGCCCGTTATCGCCACACTCGACGATACTGACCCGACTGCCACCGGCAGCGACTTCGGCAATGGTGAAGTCGGCTTTCTTCTTGCCATAGAAATAGTAGGCATAGGTCTCGACCGGCGAGATGCCGCTGTCCGGCCTGGCATCGTATTCGTTGGATTTGCTTGTCAGGATGATGTACATGTCAGTGCCTCTTTCGTCATTGTCATGGCATGCTGCCGGACGGCGTGATCAGGCCGAAAGGCGTCGGTCTCAGGCGATTTCCGCCGTCGGTGGCGCCGCTTCCACCGGGCCGGCCAGCAACTCCCGAACCGCCGCCGTCAAACCTTCCAGCGCCTCCTCGACGATCGCCTGGCCGATCTCGTAGCTGGCCTGGGTGGCATCCCCGATACAGCCGTTACGCGTCATCTCCTCGTAGGGGTAGAAGCCCTGGATGGGATTGCCCGGGCGCAACCCCTCCCAGCGCCCGCCGGAGACGATGTCACCCTTCTCCAGCCTCTCGGGGCGGACCAGGTGAGGCGCCAGGTAGTACGCCTCCGAGACCTCTCGCTCGCAGCTGTGGCCGTAGAGCGTCGAGTGGATGTGCTCCTTCATCGCTGTCTTGGCCGCTGCGGTGGTCTTGGCGAAGTAGCACGCCACCCCAAGCTCCTGGGTAAAGGTGCTGCAGGCGATGCTCAAGGTCGACTGGTTGCCGCCATGACCGTTCAGGAACAGGACCCGGGTGATGCCGTGCCGTTTCAGCGAACCGACCATGTCGCGAAGCAGCGCCAGCAGGGTCTCCGGTCGCAGGCTGATGGTCCCCGGGAAGTTCATGTGGTGAGGTGACACCCCCATGTTGACGGTGGGCGTCACCAGCACATCGGGGTAGAGCGCAGCACCCAGGCGCTTGGCCATTTCGGTGGCCAGCACCGCATCACAGCTTTCATTCATGTGCGGGCCATGCTGCTCATGGGCGCCCACAGGAATGATGGCCATACGTGCGGTCTTCAGTGCGTTCTCGACCTCTGGCCAGGTCATTTCGGTCAGTACAAAACCGTTCATTCGGTTCTCCTTTCGGGTCCTGCCCTGCTGGCGGCTATCTCGCAGCCGGCGCTACGCGGCAAGGCCCAGCATCGTCAGAGGCTTTGGCACATGGTATACCGTATGCCTGAAAATAGCGCACTCGATGCTGCCCTGTAAAGCCCCGGGGGGTCGATCAATACAAACTGCTCCCGGCATGCCCGTGCATGCCTGAACGCTTCACGCCTTCACCCGGCGGGGCCGGCGGGGCCGGCGGGGCCGGCGAGCCAGGTCGATCGCACAGGCTCCGGGGCTGCGCGGAAGGCCGACGACACGGGCCGCGTTCGAACAGCTTCCTGAGCGGCATTGCCCCCTTTACTAACAGCTGCGCTGCGCCACCTGACTGGAGAGCGTGATGTGCTCCTCGATCAATGCGCGAGCCCCCTTCGCATCACGGGCCAGGGCCAGTGCCACGAGCTCGCCGTGCTGGGCATCGAGTCGCTGCCTGAGCTCCGGCGCGCTGGGCGCGACTCGCCGATAGCGATCGAACTGGTCGTGCAGCTGACTGATGAAGCGCAGCAGCCAGACCGAACCGCAGGGCGCCACCAGGGCGTTATGAAAGCGCGTGTGCAGCTGCTCCCACTCTCGCAACGGAGTCGAGGCTCCGGCACGGGTCAGGCGATGATTGGCCGCCAGCAGTTGGGACTCCCACTCCTCGTCGCCATGGGCGATGGCACGCTCGATCGCCATTCCCTCCATCTGGCGTCGCATCTCGGCAATGTCGTCGAGCTCGCTTCGGGTCAACTCAAGCACCCGAAAGCCGCGCTGGTTCTCCTGGCGCAGCAGGCCATAGGCCGCCAGCCGATTGAGCGCTTCGCGCAGCGGGCTCAGCCCCACCTGATAGGTTTCCTTGAGCGAACTGATCGACAACCTCTCACCGGCGCCGAACCGCCCGCTCAACAGGTCCTGGCGCAGGACCTCGAAAACCCGACTGGAAGCCGTAGCCCCCGCCTGCTTTGCATTCTGTGTCATGGCGTGCTTCCAAAATTATTTTGGGATTTGGTATACCGGAGTATTGACGACTCTCTTTTATGCGTCATATTCTAGGTCAAATAATCGATTATTACCAGGAAAACACACGGCCGGGTGACGGTATGATGATGATTTCAATGCTTTTTTCCCATAGCAGCCCAGCAAGGACGACCGCGCCATGAGTGCATCGATACAGGGGAAAATCTTTTTTTCCTTCCTACGGATCGGCCTGCTGGGCTTTGGTGGCGGCCCTTCCATGATCCCTTTGGTACACCAGGAAGTGGTCAAGCGCCATGGCTGGCTGGAAGACGAAGAGTTTGCCGACATCCTGGCCATCGCCAACACCCTGCCCGGCCCCATCGCCACCAAGATGCCGGGCTACATCGGCTATCGCATCGGCGGCCTGGCCGGCTGCATCAATGCCGTCCTTGCGGTGATCCTGCCAATGATAGTGGCCATGATCCTCATGCTGGGGCTGTTCAGCCGATACCGCGACGTAAGCTGGATCCACGGCATGGGACAGGGCGTGGTGCCGGTCGTCATGGTGATGATGGCCCAGCTCGCCTGGGATTTTCTGCACAAGTCCCGCCTGGTTCTCGGTTGGACGGTGAGCCTGGCCATGGCGGTCATCGCCGGCGGTCTCATCTATTGGATCGGCATCCATCCGGGCTGGGTCGTCGGAGCCATTCTCGTTACGGCACTGCTGCAGCCAACCTCGAAGGCCAAGGCAGCAGAGGAGACGGCGCCATGATCCATGTCGAGCTGTTCCTCGCCTTCTTCATTCCCAACATCATCGGCTACGGCGGTGGCCCGGCCATCATTCCGCTGATCGAGGCAGAAGTGGTCGGCCGCTACGGCTGGATGAGCGGCCAGGAGTTCGCCGAAATCCTGGCCCTGGGCAATGCCCTGCCCAGCCCCATCGCCACCAAGATGGCCGGTTACGTTGGCCATGAGGTCGCCGGCATCGGGGGAGCCCTGGTAGCCGTTTTCGCCACGGTCGTGCCTTCGCTGCTGCTGATGCTGGGTGCGCTGGGCCTGCTTTACCGCCACCGCGACTCGCCACGGGTCAAGCGCATGAGCCAGTGGGTTCGCCCCGTGATCGCCATGATGATGGCGTGGCTGGCGGCCAGTTTCTTCATGGAAGGCGTCAATGGGGCCGGATTGGCCCACACGCTACTGATCGCTGCGGCGGCGGCTATCGCCCTGCTTCGCTTCAGAACTCACCCCGCAATCGTGGTATTGGGCGCACTGCTCTATGGCGCCGTGATGCTGGGCTAACCCACAGGCAGCCTCGCAATAGGCTGACCATTGACCAGACTGGAGATTACCCATGCAGCCAACGTCTTGCTGAATCCCAGGCGCGAAGACGCGCCGACGCCCTTCGCCTGACCCTGGCGGAACGGCACGGCAACAAAGGCAACGAGCGACAAAAACAACGCCTACCCAACCTGACAAACACAATCCAAGGTGCAATATGGAACAACTTGAACAGGTACAACTAACCGCGTCGCACTGGGTGTTCCTGCTGGTCATCCTGGCGATCTTCGTCTCCATCGGCTTTCGCAAAGGGGTCATCGTCCCCTCGATAATCGGTATCTTCATGCTGGGCCTGCTCGCCGAGCCCCAGCACGAAGGCCCTCTCAATCAGGTTATCTTTGCCGTACAGGTGGTCTTTCGAGCCCTGCTGAATGCCGGCACCGAACTGTTCGATATCATGCTGGTCATCGCACTGATGGTGGCGATGCTGAAATCGCTGCAGAGCCAGGGTGCCGATCGACTCATGGTCGCCCCCATGAAGAAACTGATGGTAGGTCCCTGGACCGCCTTCTTCGTTCTCGGCGTGACAATGTATATCGCGGCCGCCTTCTTCTGGCCCACACCTGCCGTCGCCCTGGTGGGTACCGTGCTGATCCCGGTTGCCATGCAGGTCGGCCTGCCCGCCATCGGCGCGGCCATGGCCGTGAACCTGTTCGGCCACGGCATGGCACTGTCGGCCGATCCCATCATTCAGGGCGCCAGCCGCCTCACCGCCGGTGCCGCCGGCATCGATACCGCCACCCTGGTACCCTATACGCTGCTCTTCTCCATGACGGTCGGCGTCGTGGCCATCGGCCTTGCCTGCTTCCACCTGCGCCGTGACATGCGCTCGGGTGTGCTGAAGGCCCCCCAGTCCGATGAAGTGTTTTCACCCAAGTCGGTGGGCGCTGCCGCAGTACAGACGACAACCACGGATGAAGAACCCGAGATCGGCCCCTATGCCCGCCTCTTCGCGGTGGCAGTACCGGTGATCCTGCTCGGCATTGCCGGGCTGATGATCTATCGTGCCCTGTTCCTGCCCGACCAGGCGATTCGCGGCGGCGGTGCGACGGCACTGCTGGGCGGCACGGCCACCGTGCTCCTTGTGCTCTCCTCCTTTGCTGCCCATGGCCATCATGCCCTCGACGGAATCAGCTCCTATACCCGCGAAGGCTTCTTCTTCGCCATCAAGATCTTCGCACCCATCATTCCCATCGCCGGCTTCTTCTTCCTCGGCCATCCGGGACACGCTGCCGAGGTAATCGGCACCGGTGCCGCTGGATACCTGTTCGATATCGGCAACAATATCGGGCAATACATCGACGGCAACGTGATCCTGCTGGCCTTCGGCATGGCCTTCATCGGCCTGTTGTCGGGCATGGACGGCTCCGGCTTCTCCGGCCTGCCGCTGGTGGGTTCACTGTCAGCAGCGCTGGGTACTGGCGCCGGGGTCAACGTCACCGTGCTGGCGGCACTGGGCCAGGTCGCCGCGATATTCGCCGGTGGCGGCACCCTGGCAGCCTGGGCCTTTGGCGTCGCCGCCGATGCCGGTATTGCCGGGGTCAGCCCTTCGGAACTGGTTCGTCGGAACTTCATACCGGTCATCTCGGGTGTCGTCGTGGCATCCATCCTGGCCGTGATACTGATGATATAGACAACACACTGCTGTCCAGTGAACGAGGATCCCGCGCCAAAGGCGCCGGGATTTTTTCGAGCGATCCCACGGAGCGATACACCGGACTTGACGGCATCACCGATTTGGCACATGGTATACCAAAAGCCATTGAGTCGATGCGCTCGACCGGGACGGCGCTAGAACGCAGTTGGATGCAGTGAAACAGAAAACGTTAGGTGACCCCATGCCCCTGATCAAGATTCACAAGAACGGCGAAGTCCATGAAGGCGAGGTCCAGCCCAAGACCAACCTGGTCGTGCGTGCCGGTATTCGCCAGTTTCCCTATCCCCACCTCAGCTACGGCTGTGGCATGGGCAAATGTGCCAAGTGCATGTGCAAGGTGCTCAAGGGTGGCGAGTCTCTCGCCGAGCCCAACTGGAAGGAGAAGAAGATGCTGGGTTCGCGCCTTGAGCAGGGCTACCGGCTCGCCTGCCAGCTATGGGTCGAAGAGGACCTGGAGCTGGCCCAGGAGGCTGCCACCGGTCCAACCGCCCCGAAGATGCCCGGCACCGCCACCAACTCATAGCGGCTGTTCAGGAGTAGCCAGGCAAGGCTCCCTCAACCGAAAAGCCCATCAGTAAAAAAGCCCATCAGGCGATGGGCTTGTTTGGTTCTTCACACTTTGGCGTGAACCTGCTCTGCAGGCTGCATTGTGGAAGGGAGGCTCGACGACAGCGACGCAGGCGCTCCTTGTTGGAGCGCTCGGGTCGGCGCTCCGAGTTTCCATTGTGACTGGCGCCGCCAGGCACCTTGGCGGAGACCGCAGCGCCAGCCATAGCCGCCAACATAGGCAACACCGCCGGGAGGCTTGCAGCCTCCAGTCGCGATCTGAAGATGCTCCGACAGCGCGGGCATGATATCCCTTGCCATTTCACGCCAGTCTGCGATGAACCTGTTTTCTATCACAAGTTACTGGCTGCACTAGCCCAGGTACTTGATCATCACCCCCGCCGCCACCGCCGAGCCAATGACACCGGCCACGTTGGGCCCCATGGCATGCATCAGCAGGAAGTTGTGGGGATTGGACTCGAGGCCGACCTTGTTGGCCACCCGTGCCGCCATGGGCACCGCGGAGACCCCCGCGGCGCCGATCAAGGGGTTGATCGGCATCTTGCTCATCACGTTCATCAGCTTGGCCATGAGCACCCCGGCCGCGGTGCCGATGGCAAACGCCACCATACCCAGCGCCATGATGCCCAGGGTCTCCACCGCGAGAAAGCTCTCCGCCATCAGCCGGGAGCCCACCGCCAGCCCCAGTACGATGGTGACGATATTGATCAACGCATTCTGGGCCGTATCGGTCAGCCGCTCCACCACGCCGCATTCGCGCATCAGGTTGCCGAAGCAGAACATCCCCAGCAGCGGTGCCGCATCGGGCAGGAAGAGTGCGACCAGCATCAACAGCAGCAGTGGGAAGACGATCTTCTCCAGCTTGGAGACCGGGCGCAGCTGGGTCATGGTGATCTCTCGTTCCTTGCGCGTGGTGAGCAACTTCATGATCGGCGGCTGCAGAAGCGGCACCAGCGCCATGTAGGCGTAGGCTGCCACCGCGATGGCCCCCAGCAGCTCCGGAGCCAGTACGCTGGAAACGTAGATCGAGGTGGGCCCGTCGGCACCGCCGATGATGCCGATGGCGGCCGCCTGCTCGATGGAAAAGTCCATCCAGCCCAGGGTGGTCATCCCTACCGCCCCGAACAGAGTGGCAAAGATGCCGAACTGGGCCGCGGCGCCCAGGAACAGCGTCCGCGGGTTGGCCAGCAGCGGACCGAAGTCGGTCATCGCGCCCACGCCCATGAAGATCAGCAACGGCGCAATCCCCGAGGCCACGGCCACCGCGTAGAAGGTGTAGAGCAGCCCGTCACCGTAGCCCACGTTCATGGCCACATCGCGTGCGGCGCGAAGCTGGTCAGGCGAGGCGCCGTCATCCGCGATCAATCTGACGGTCGACCGCCACGCCTCTTCGCTAGCCAGTGGATCGAGGGTCGCCCCCATCGCCGAAGCGATCTGGTGCAGTACGGCAGGCCTGGCCACCTCGATGGCCTGGTCCAGCGCCGAGATGGCCAGCCCCGCCTCGGGGATATTGGCAAGGATTCCGCCGAAACCGATCGGCACCAGCAGCAACGGCTCGAATCGCTTGTGGATTGCCAGGTAGAGCAGTACCAGGCCCACCGCGATCATGACCGCCTGGCCAAGGGTCAGATTGTAGAGGCCCGAGCCCTCCCACAGGGTCAGTAGCTTGTCCATGTGGCCTCGCCCTTAGAGCACGATCAACGCATCGCCGACGGAAACGCTGTCGCCTTCGCTGACCTTGACCTCGGAGACGGTGCCGGCACTGCTTGCCCGCACCTCGGTTTCCATCTTCATGGCCTCAAGGATGATGACGACGTCACCGTCCTTGACCGCATCGCCCGGCTTGACGTTGACCTTGAAGATATTGCCCGCCAGGGGTGCGGCGATGATCTCGCCGCTGGGCTCGGCAGGAGCCGCCGGCGTCGGGGCCGCGTCGCCCTGCTCCGTCACCTCACCGATCTCGCCGCCCTCGGCCACTTCCACCACATAGGCCTTGCCGTTGACCTTGACGGTATAGGTCTCGGGACCGGCCGGGGCAGCGCCTTGTTGCGCCGGCACCTGAGCTGCGTCGTGGCCGGCAGGTTGGCTGTCGCCTGCGCTGCCGTTGACGCTGCTTCCGGTGCCTGCGGCACTGGCTCGAAGGCATCGGGGTTGTCGCGGTTCTTGAGAAACTTGAGGCCGATCTGCGGGAACAGCGCATAGGTCAGGACATCATCGACCTCCCGCTCCCCTTCGGCGAGGCGGATGCCTTCCGAGCCGGCCTTCTCCTTGAGTTCGGTGGCAAGACGTTCCATTTCCGGCTCAAGCAGGTCGGCAGGGCGGCAGGTGATCGGCTCACCTCCCTCCAGCACGCGCTGCTGCAGCTCCTTGTTCAAGGGGGCAGGGGCTGCGCCGTACTCGCCCTTGAGCAGCGCCTGGACCTCCTTGGAGATCGACTTGTAGCGCTCGCCCATCATCACGTTCATCACCGCCTGGGTACCGACGATCTGTGACGTCGGCGTCACCAGCGGAATGAAGCCCAGGTCCTCGCGGACACGCGGGATCTCGGCCAGCACGTCGTCAAGCTTGTCGCCGGCGCCCTGTTCCTTGAGCTGGCCTTCCATGTTGGTGAGCATCCCGCCGGGCACCTGGGCCACCAGGATGCGGGAGTCGATGCCCTTGAGCGAGCCCTCGAAGGCGGCGTACTTCTTGCGCACCTCGCGGAAGTAGGCGGCGATCTCCTCGAGCAGCTCCAGGTCCAGGCCGGTGTCGCGCTGGGTGCCCCTCAGGATGGCGACCACCGACTCGGTGGGGCTGTGGCCGTAGGTCATCGACATGGAGGAGATCGCAGTATCGACGTTGTCGATACCGGCCTCCACGGCCTTGAGGATCGAGGCGGTGGACATGCCGGTGGTGGCATGACACTGCATGTGGATCGGAATCGACAGCGCCTTTTTCAGCCGGGATACCAGCTCGAAGGCGTCATAGGGGGTCAGCAGGCCGGCCATGTCCTTGATGCACAGGGAGTCGGCCCCCATGTCGGCGATGGTCTCGGACAGTTCGACCCAGCTGTCCAGGGTATGCACCGGGCTGACGGTGTAGGAGATCGTGCCCTGGGCATGGCCCTGGACATCGCGCACCGCCTTGATGGCGCGCTCCAAGTTGCGCGGGTCGTTCATGGCATCGAACACGCGGAAGACATCGACGCCGTTGGTCTTGGCCCGCTCGACGAAACGGTCGACCACATCATCGCCATAGTGCCGATAGCCCAGCAGGTTCTGGCCGCGCAGCAGCATCTGCTGCGGGGTATTGGGCATGGCCTCCTTCAACGCCCGTATCCGCTCCCACGGATCTTCTCCGAGATAGCGGATACAGGCGTCGAAGGTGGCACCGCCCCAGGACTCCAGCGACCAGAAGCCGACCCGATCGAGCTTCTCGGCAATCGGCAGCATGTCGTCAAGGCGCAAGCGGGTCGCGAACAGTGACTGATGGGCGTCGCGCAGCACGACGTCGGTGATGCCCAGCGGGCGTTTGGTCTCACTCATGACGATGACCCCGTAGAGATGGCGATGGTGTTATGTAGTAATATGGCGCGCCCTCGCCGCGCGCTCGGTAATCAGTGGCGAGGGCGGCGATGGCGGTAACGATGGACGGCGGTGCTGATGACGGCCATGAGCTCGGCATCATCGTCCCTGTCAGCGGCAGGTGCCATGCCTTGACCGACGGCGGGCTGCACGGCAGGCGGCGTGGGGGCCAGGCGGCGAATGACCAGCGACATCAAGGTGGTGGTCAGCACAAGCACGGTAAGAAAAACAAAAACGAATCCCATGCCTACGCCCATCAGGGCCAGACCGTCATGTAACAGCTGCAGATCCTGCATGCGCCTTCTCCCCTAACCTGACCGCGAACAGACGCCATCAGGTCGAATAGCGTAGAAATCCGGTCGTATAAACTGCCACACTCAGGACAGATTGCAAGCGCCCCATGGTGGAACCCAGCGTTGTTAATTTACTACAAGGAGGTCGTGAGATGGGCCGTATCGGGCTCGCCCCCATGGAAGGAGTGATCGACTCCGTCACCCGCGACCTGCTCACCCGGCTGCCCGGCTTCGACTGGACGGTCACCGAATTCGTGCGCGTGGTCGATGCCCGCCTACCGCCACGGGTCTACCACAAGACCTGCCCCGAGCTCGCCCGACTCCCGGCTCGAACCCCTTCCGGTGTACCGGTGTACCTGCAACTGCTGGGTAGCGATCCCGGCGCCCTGGCTGCCAATGCCCGGCAGGCCCTGCACCTGGGCGTGTCCAGCATCGATCTCAATTTCGGCTGCCCGGCCAAGCTGGTCAATCGCCATGACGGCGGCGCCTCGCTACTGCGCGACCCACGCCGGGTCTATGCGGCGGTAGCCGCCGTGCATGACATGGTGGGCCACGCCATACCGGTGACGGCCAAGATCCGCCTCGGCTTTTCCAACCGTCGCCTCGCCCTGGCCTGCGCCGGGGCAGCCGAAGCGGGCGGCGCGACACAACTCGTGGTGCATGCACGCACCCGCGACGAAGGCTACCGGCCACCGGCCCATTGGGAATGGATCGGACGTATACGCCGTCACCTGAGCATTCCCGTGGTCGCCAACGGCGACATCTGGAGCCTGGAAGATTACTGGAAAGCGAGAACGCTATCCGGCTGCCAGGATGTCATGCTTGGCCGCGGCGCCCTGGCCGACCCCTGGCTGGCACCACGCATCCGTCATTGGCTGAGAACCGGCGAACGCCTCCCCGACACCTGCTGGCAGGCTCGGGCAGCGATCCTTGTCGCCTATGCTGCAACGCAGCGCGAAAAACTGCAAGCACGCGTGGTGGTGTCACTGGTCAAGCAGTGGCTGAACCAGATGCGCTATCGGGATGCCGTGGCGGCTCAGCGCTTCGAGCAACTCAAGCGCATCACCGAGCTCGACGCCCTTCTCGCCGGACTGAGCGCACACACCACCTCTCAGCCGCAACAGGAAATATCATGGCAACGAAACCACAAAAAAGGGGCGCACGTCGACTAGCGACGGCACCCCAAACGATCGCACGGCGCACTCATCCCTGAACAGGCCGATACCAATTGCAGGTAAACGCTTGACCAATGGTCACAAGCAGAAGACCCGCCCTCGATTCGAGGACGGGTCTGAATCTGGCGCGCCCGGGAGGATTCGAACCTCCGACCCCCTGATTCGTAGTCAGGTACTCTATCCAGCTGAGCTACGGGCGCATAAACGGTATAACCGCGATCTTCTTTCCAGCTTCAAGACATCGCACAGGCGACCATGCACGCCACGGAAGTCAGTAGATATGGCGCGCCCGGGAGGATTCGAACCTCCGACCCCCTGATTCGTAGTCAGGTACTCTATCCAGCTGAGCTACGGGCGCGTTGCTTCGTCTTTCCGCTGCTTTCGTCTTTCCGCTGCTTACTGCTTTTCACTTTTTCCGCGTGCCGTCATGGCGGAGAGGGAGGGATTCGAACCCTCGATGGGGCTATAAACCCCATACTCCCTTAGCAGGGGAGCGCCTTCAGCCACTCGGCCACCTCTCCCTCAACGACACGGCGCATACTCTATCGCCTCTGCGCCTCTTTGTCTAGCGTATTCAGGGATTTGTTTCCTCCGGACTGAATCGCCAGCGTCTCGTTATCACTCTCAGGATGCTGTGCCGCCACCCCCTTCGTCGGACTTCTCGCGCTGTATACGCTGGTAGATCTCTTCACGATGTACGGCGACATCCTTGGGTGCATTGACGCCGATTCGCACCTGATTGCCCTTCACGCCAAGGACGGTCACGGTGATGTCATCACCGATCATCAGGGTTTCGCCGACACGGCGGGTCAGGATGAGCATGACTGATCTCCTTCTCAGACGACTTGCAACGGGATACGCGACGATCCAATCGACGCCATTCAACTAAACTAAACATATTATGTGGCATGAGACCACTGTGCACCACCGACGCGCACCATGACATCATGAATGCGTTGAAGGGAAGTCGAATGTCGCAGTGTCACCGACTTCCCTGTCATCGTAGAAAGGACAGGCCAATCTTGCCGCTTTTCGCTCTCTATTCGCTTTCGATATCGCTCTTGTCCAGGCCAAAGGCCTTGTGCAGCGCCTTGACGGCCAGCTCCATGTGCTTTTCGTCGATGACCACCGAGATCTTGATTTCGGACGTGGAGACCATGCGAATATTGA